>DATGXP010000769.1:0-3152 GCA_035298845.1 Chitinophagales bacterium | reverse complement strand
TACCGAAGACCTATATAACCGGAAGATTCCCTATTTCCGCAACGTGAAACTTGCCCTGCAAATAAACCTGGGTTATGGGTTTTAATCCGGCAGGTCGCTGTATAGCTTTTTTCCTTTAAAGAAATACTGCCAAAGGATATTGATGGGCGTTAAGTGCACCGATGATGCATGAGGTATTTTCTTCCGTTTTTTCAGCAGCGCAGGTATAGCAGCATAAAAAGAAAAATGCGCTTTAAGTATAGCCTGAAAATCGTTGAAGTTTTTGTTTTTGCTGATGCTATGAAAAGCAGCTACACCATCCAGCACCATGCGCCATAGCATTTTTGGCAGCAGGGTAGAAGCCGGTAAGTTCTTAAACATCATCATCAGGTTATTGCGGAAGTTGAGGTATGTTTTGCGTGGGTTGCCCTGCGGCAGGCTGCCGCCACCTACGTGGTATATAACTGAAGAAGGCACACAAATAATTTTGTAACCCATGTTGCGCATGCGCCAGCACAGGTCAATCTCTTCCTGATGGGCAAAGAAGTCTTCATCCAGTGCGCCGGCTTGCCAATAAACTTCGCTACGCACAAATAAGCACGCACCGGTAGCCCAGAAAATCTCCTTTACATCGTCGTATTGCCCTTCATCTTTCTCTATCGTATTAAACAGACGGCCACGGCAGAAGGCATAGCTGTTTCTATCCAGGTAGCCGCCGCTGGCACCGGCATATTCAAAATACTCGCGCCTGTAGAAGTCTCGGAGTTTGGGTTGGGCAGCGGCAATGTTCTTGTCCTTATCCATTTCAGCTATTACCCGCTCTACCCAGTTGGCGGTTACTTCTATATCCTGGTTTAGCAGCACATAGTACTCGGCGTTAACGTGTTTAAGTGCATCGTTGTAGCCACCTGCATAGCCGCCGTTGCGCGGGTTTTGAATGATTCGAATGTTAGGATAATGCCGTTGAAGAAACTCGATAGAACCATCCGATGATTGGTTATCGGCTACAATGATTTCGCAAAGCTGCGGCGAGGTATGCTGCACCACAGACGGCAGAAACTGCTCGAGGAATTTCTTCCCGTTCCAGCTTAAAATTACGACCGCTACCTTCTTTGTTTGGCTCATTGCTTAGTGGGCCAAACATAATGTAAAACAGCAAAGTGCGAAAAGGTGTTTTTTGAAAAAGTGTCCATACCCTGTCATTTCAAATGGTTGATTTTTAAAAGCTTGTAAAGCCGGGGTGTCCATACGGTGGGTGGGGAGCCCTTGCAGATTGGCGAATATATCATTACCTGGTTTGGGTAATTCTGGCATTACAGGTATTGGTTATATTAATTGTAATGAAAGTTTATATTTATTTATCAATTAACCTAAAAACACACCCATGACAAGAAATGCAAAAGCGCTGGCATTGTTTGTTTTAATGGCTTTGACCATTAACAGCATAACAGCAAAAGAGAAAACAGATACCACCGAAACGGCGGCGTCAGATTCATTACAAATACAGGTTTTAAATTACGACACAGCGGGTTTTGTAGAGATTGGCGATGGACTGGCCAGGTTCGAAATACCTAAGGGCTTTAAATACCTGAATGCCAAACAAAGCAAATATGTATTGCACGATTTGTGGGGTAACCCGCCGAGCGAAACATTAGGTATGATATTTCCCGAGGAGGCCAGCGATATAGTACCGATGACCTGGGCTATAGAAATAAGCTACGATGAAGATGGCCACGTAAAAGATGACGACGCCAAGGATATAAAGTATGATGAACTGCTGGAGCAGATGCAGGAGCAGATAAAAGAAGTAAACCCGGAGCGTAAAAAGCAAGGCTACCCTACTGTAGAACTGACCGGCTGGGCTTCGCAACCATACTACGATGACAAGGAGAAGAAGCTGCACTGGGCAAAGAAAATCCTGTTTGAAACAGACTCTACCGAAACGCTGAACTACAACATACGCATACTTGGCCGTAAGGGTGTATTGGTGCTGAATGCTATCGGAGGGATTGAGCAACTGGCTGAAATTAAATCGCAGGTTAACCCGGTGCTGGCGGGTATGAATTTTAAAGAGGGTAACCGGTATGCCGATTTTAATGAAAGTACTGATAAGGTAGCCGCTTACGGTATAGTTGGTTTGATAGCGGGTGGCGTGCTTGCTAAAACTGGTTTGTTTGCTAAAATTGGTTTAGTGCTATTGAAGTTTGCCAAAGTAATAGCCTTAGGCGCGGTAGCTGTTGGCGGTGCGGTGGTTAAATTCTTTACCGGTAAAAAGGACGGAGACAACGCGTAAGATTCTCGTTTAATAAGCATCAAAATCTAAAAGCCTGAACCGCATATTTTGTGGGTCGGGCTTTTTGTTTTTACCGGTAAGGTCTTTAAATATTAAATGCAGCGGGGCCGATTTATAGCGCTCGGGTATATCGAAAAACAGATGTTTGCCCAGATTGAGTACAGGGTCTAATCCTATGTAGAGCGTGAGCGGGGCAAAAGGCACTGAAGGTTTATCAGGATGATTGCCTTTGGGCAGATTAATAAGATTTGCTTTTATAAGCCCAATGTGTGTTTTAGAAAAATAAGTAACTCCACGGCCCTCAGCTTTATAATACTGATTGCATGGATTAGCCAGCCTCCACTTAAGCTCTGTTTCGCTCCATAGGCGTTCGTATCCTACACTACCTGTAGTCACCGGCACATTGCCTAAGCCAATCTTCGCCTTCAGCAAACCCAGCGAGGCAAAACCGAGTTTATTCAAGAAGCCATGCACTGAATTTTGATTGGCTACGCCTATTACAAACTCATAACCTTCGGCGGGTGCAGCTTCGTAGCTTTTTTCTGCCAGTTGGGTAAACAGTCCTTTGCCGCGGTGGTCGTTGTGCGTGGCGGTGTTGAGCGACAATAAGCCTTTTGTAAGATTGCCATTAAAGTTAGCCACCAAAGGCTGGGTTACATAGTGCCCGGCAATTGTGTCACCGACCATAGCATTGAACCCTACAATTTTGCCCGAGGGGTTTTGGGCGTACTGCCAGTTGATAAACTTTTCGGTAAACAGTTCAGGTTTGCCAAATACATCGGCCAGCAACTTTGCATGGGCGCTGTTGGCAGCACTATCGGTCTTTACACGCTCAAACTGATACATGGTTTGAAATTAAGAAATGCTAATAGCTTTTTCC
>DATGXP010000768.1:0-7800 GCA_035298845.1 Chitinophagales bacterium | reverse complement strand
ATACTTCAATAGCCAGTTCCGGTTGGGGGCGAACAGCTTCAAATGGTTTTATTATGGCCATGTTCTCTATTTAGCGTCATTGCGAGGAGTCCGTGCTTTGACGGACGACGAAGCAATCCGCTGATTGCCCGCGTCGCAATGGGTTTACAAAAACGGTGTCTTCACTACGGTAGCTTTCACTGCCTGGTTGCGTATCTCTACAAAAATCTCAGAGCCTACAGCACTATGTTCAGTGGTTACATAAGCCATGCCAATGGCTTTGCCCAGTGTTGGCGATTGTGTGCCGCTGGTTACTTCACCTATCTCGTTACCGGCAGCATCTTTTACTTTAAAATGCTGGCGTGGTATCTTTCCTTTTTCAGGTATCTCAAAACCTACCAGTTTCTTCTTAGGCCCGTTCTCTTTAATCGCACGGTGATAATCGGAGTTTACAAAGCTCTTGGTAAACTTGGTTATCCAGCCGAGGCCTGCTTCTATTGGAGAAGTAGTGTCATCTATATCATGTCCATACAGGCAGAAAGCTTTCTCCAAACGCAGGGTATCGCGCGCTCCTAGTCCGCAAGGCACAATTCCAAACTCTGCGCCTGCTTCAAAAATGGCATCCCACATCTTGCGGGCATCTTTATTGCCTACATAAATCTCAAAACCACCGGCACCGGTATATCCGGTGTTCGATATTATTACATCGCCAATACCGGCCATAGTGCCTATAGCAAATGCATAGTAAGGTATAGCGGCCAAATCAACTTCTGTCAATTTTTGCAATGTTTTGGTGGCGTTGGGCCCCTGCACCGCAAGCAGGCTAAGGTCATCGCTCATATTTAGCATCTCTACACCAAAGGTGTTGTACTTGCTTATCCAGTTCCAGTCTTTTTCAATGTTACTGGCGTTCACTACTAAGTAATACTCATCCTCTTTCCAGCGGTACACCAACAGGTCATCTACTATTCCGCCTTTATCGTTAGGCAGGCATGAGTACTGAATCTTACCGTCCGTTAATTTGCTGGCATCGTTAGTCGTTACCATTTGTATCAGGTCAAGCGCCTTGGGGCCTTTTAGCCTGAACTCACCCATATGGCTCACATCAAATACCCCCACGCTATTGCGTATGGCATTGTGTTCGGCAGTAATGCTGCTGTAAACTATAGGCATATTGTAGCCTGCAAACTCGGCCATCTTGGCACCAAGCTGAATATGTAAAGGAGTTAATGCGGTTTCTTTAACTGAGGTTGAGCTGTTTGACATTCGTTATATTTTGAGAGGCGAATGTAATGGAGAAAAGCGAATAGTAAAGGGCGTATTAAGTGCAGCGAATGCTTTTATATTCGTTTTATGAAATTAAAAGAACCAATACCCGCCAGCCAGGTAGCCCAATGGGCCAACGCCGAAATAATTGGCGATGGCAGCATTTTAGTGCACGGCCTTAACGAGATACATAACGTAGAAGAAGGCGACGTAACCTTTGTTGACCATGAAAAGTACTACGATTTCACCCTGCGCTCTAAGGCAACTATTATACTCATTAACAAAAAAGTAGACGCGCCGGCAGGCAAAGTTTTATTATATACCGCTAATCCCTTTGAGGCTTACAATGCCCTGGCACAGCGCTTTAAACCAGAGCTGCGCACAGATAAAAACATAGGAACAACAGCTACTATTGGCGCAGGAACATACATTTACCCCAATGCCTTTGTGGGCGAGCAGGTAACTATAGGCAAAAACTGTGTGATACACCCCAATGCTACTATTTATGCCTATACGCAAATAGGCGATAACGTAGTTATACATGCCAACACCACCATTGGCGGCGATGCGTTTTATTACAAACGGCAGAAACCCAATTATGATAAAATGCACAGCGCCGGCCGTGTGGTAATTGAAAACGATGTGGAGATAGGCGCCGGCACCACTATAGATGCCGGTGTAAGCAGCGATACCGTAATAGGCAAAGGCACCAAGCTCGATGACCAGGTACACATAGGCCACGATGTAAAAATTGGCGAGCACTGCATTATAGCTGCACAGGTAGGTATTGCCGGCAACACCAAAATCGGCAACCGCGTTACGCTGTATGGCAAGGTAGCCGTAAACAAAAACATAACCATTGGCGACGATGCTATTGTAATGGCTACCAGCGCCGTGCCTAATAACTTAGAGGGTGGCAAAACCTACATTGGTTATCCGGCAGTAGAGGCGCGCACATTTGCCAGGCAGGTAGCTATCATTAAAAAGTTGCCCGACCTTTGGGAAAAGCTAAAGAATTTATAACCTGTTTTGTCACAGTATTGTAAAACTTCTACATTTCACATATTGCTACTTCTTACCTGCTACAGAAATAGTAATTTTATAATGTGATTTCGTGACTGAAACCGTGAGCCGGCAGTCATCATCGCAAAACTTTTTCCATGAAGAAACTATACTTTTCGCTGTGCCTTTGCCTTGTTCTAAGCCGCAGTTTTTCACAAACGCTACAGCCCTTAACTGTAGGTGAAATTTACAACTACGAAGTGGGCGATACTTTTATACATGCACAAACCATGCATGATCAATATCCCATTACTTACACACAAACGGCCATCGTGTCCAAAACTTTTTCGGCCAATGCCGACACTATATTCTATGGTGTTGAAACTAAAAGTCAGATGGCTTTTTGGGGGCCACCACCCTCCTGCTGCCAGGGAGTAACTCAAAACAGCTACACTTTCTCCACTACTAATTTGAACGATACAATAACCAACCGTATATGGCTCGGCAATCCTCACGGCAATATTGATACAGCGGTAATTCAGCACGATACTCTGTTTAGCAGCAATGGAATTATATACAGCCAAACGGATTTAAATTTTTACCCTAGTAATTGTACAGCAACGTATACTTATGGTGCTGGCTTAGGAAATACTTATTCTTATTGGATTTGCCCTATAGATGGATATGAAAACGAATTAGTTTATTACCATAAAAAGAACGGCGCCATGGCTGGTCAACCGCGTGAGTTTTTGACCGGTGTGAACGAAGTGGCCGATAATGTGCAAGTCATTCTATCTCCTAACCCGGTAAAAGAAAGTTTCCAATTGCAGCTTTCAGAAACTCCAGCACCGCAAACTTACCTGCATGTGTACGATGCTATGGGTAGCGAACTCAGAAAAGAGCCTGTTTTGTCTTCCCAAAATACTGTCAGCCGCCATGGCCTGTCGGCAGGAATTTACTTTTGGCAATTAGAAGCACAAGGCAAAACACTCAGCCATGGAAAGCTTACTTATGAATAACGCAATTAAACCCTTATTGGTAATTCTGCTAATGGTCATTACGCTGACCGGCTGCCGCTGCTGGTATAAGGGCGGCTATTTAGTGGGTGCAAACATTACGTTTATAACCAGCAACCCCAACTATTACTATACTGAAATAAAGGCAATAAAGTTTTCGGGAGAGATAGTCGTGGACACTATGCGTTTAGGCACATTTGAACCTAACCAGCAACGACAATCTTTGACTGTAGAAAAAGAGGATGCTGCCATGTATCATTACATTATTACCATAGGCGACACTTTAAGAAGGGACACCATATCTGCCATCACACTGGAGTTAAAAGGCCCGGCCTGCGATCCTGAAATCAAAAATTTCGATTTTTTGTATAACGGGCAGAATATAACAGGCAACGAAATTACGTTACCATAGTAAGAGGTGGAAAACCTGTTACTAAAAAACCAAAGCAGGCAATTCAAAATCGAAAATTGGCGATACATTCGCGCGCATTAATAAAAACCTCTCTACCATGCGCAAAAAGATAAAATCCGCCCTCATTTCTGTTTTCTATAAAGATAAGCTCGACCTGATAGTAAAAGAACTGGATAAGCTGGGCGTAAAAATTTACAGCACTGGTGGCACCCAGAGTTTTGTAGAGGGCCTGGGCGTTAAAGTTACAGCCGTTGAAGACCTTACTTCTTACCCTTCTATCCTGGGCGGACGTGTTAAAACCCTGCACCCTAAGGTATTCGGTGGCATTTTGGGTCGCCGCGATAACGAGAGCGATCAAAAAGAAATGGCGCAATACGAAATACCGGAGATTGACCTGGTAATAGTTGACTTATACCCTTTTGAAGAAACCGTAAAGGCTGGCAAAGGCGAAGAAGATATCATAGAGAAAATAGACATCGGCGGCATATCGCTTATCCGTGCAGCAGCTAAAAATTTTAACGATACTATCATCGTTTCTACCCGTAACGATTACGGCCAACTGTTGCAGTTATTGCAAGAGAAGAACGGCGAAAGCGATTTGCAGGATCGGAAGGAATTTGCCGCTAAAGCATTCATGACCTCTTCGCATTACGACACGCTTATCTTTAATTACTTCAACAACGAGTTCAACTTCGAAGTATTTAAGAAAAGCGAACTGAACGCCAAGGTGCTTCGCTATGGCGAAAACCCCCACCAGCGCGGCGTATTCTACGGCAACCTCGATGAGATTTTTGAAATACTGAACGGTAAAGAGTTATCGTACAACAACCTGGTAGATGTAGAAGCATCGGTTAACCTGGTAGCAGAATTCAGCGAGCCAACGGTTGCCATTATTAAGCACACCAATAGCTGTGGCCTTGCATCGCGCCCTACCATCAGCGAAGCTTACAAGGCAGCCTTTGCCTGCGATACTACTTCTGCCTTCGGTGGTGTAATTGCCGCCAACCGCACTATTGATTTAGCTACTGCCAATGAGCTAAACTCTCTATTCTTCGAAGTACTTACTGCACCAGGCTACGATGAGGATGCCTTAGCCGTATTAAAATCGAAAAAGAACCGCATATTGATTAAACAAAAAACCACTGACTACAAACCACAACCAATACAGTACAAGAGCCTGTTAAATGGTGTATTAGCACAGGATGTAGACAATAAAGCCGAAGGCAAAAACGAGTTTAAACTCGTTACCACCAAAGCCCCTACCGATAAAGAGATTGATGATTTAGCTTTTGCGGTAATCGCCGTTAAGCATTTAAAGAGCAACGGTATTGCCTTGGTTAAAAACAAGCAACTGGTAGGCAGTAACTGCGGGCAAACATCGCGCGTAGATGCTTTGCAGAACGCTATTCGCAAAGCCAAAGAATTCGGCTTCGATTTACAAGGCTCGGTAATGGCCAGCGATGCTTTCTTCCCCTTCCCCGATTGTGTGCAGATAGCGCACGAGGCGGGTATTACTGCCATCTCTCAACCGGGCGGTAGCATCAAAGACCAGGACTCGATAGATGCAGCAAACAAAAACAACCAGGCTATGGTTACTACCGGAGTAAGGCACTTTAAACACTAGAATCAAAACATTAAAAAACAGAAAGGGCTAAACAATTGTTTAGCCCTTTCTGTTTGGGTATGGATTGTCCCCTCTTGAGAGGGGTGGACGGTGGCTCTGCACCGGACGGGGTGTGTGACTGTTGATTCGTATTACTTCTTCAGCTCATTCTTTTTAGTAACACGCAGCACGGCATCATTGGCATTGCTTATTATCAAATCGTAGTCACTTACTTTCTCTGCCAGTTCCATCTTGGCACTCGTGCTTTGTTCGCTTGCCATTTGGCTCTGGGCGCGTTTCTTCTTATCATCAAATGATTTTACAATGCGCTTTAATGAGCCTTTCGCCCCGCTCACCACAAAATGATTGTCACTCGCCATCGCCTGTTCCTCTATCGTCTGTATTCCTTTTAGCACCACGGCTTTATCCATGCGGGTCAAAAAGTTAGCATAGTAGTATAGCAATGAATACTTGTTTATGCCTGCAATGTTCCGCAGCTTGGTTTCAAAAAAGCCCTGGTAGCTCTCGTCCCCTTCTTTGGCATATACATCGGCCACACTGCCTGCCATATCATGGTTGTCCGATTTCTCAAACTGCTTGGCAATTTCAAGCGCCTTCTTCGTGTCTACCTCGTTTATGGCTTTAAGCGCCGAGGCCGCAACTTCATACGAGCTATCTCCTATAGCCGTTTCGTAATAAGCTTTATAATCAACGGCAGTAGGCTGCTTGCTTAATTTTAAAATAGCCGACCGGCGCACGGTAGATACCTTATCGCTCTTAATCAACTCTGCCATGGCGGCCAATATGCTGTCCTTATTATCCTTCGGTATCTCCAGTTCATCTATAGCAAACTGGCGAAGGAAATAGGCCGGGTCGCGCATCGCATCTACAAATGTTTGCCTTGCTGCGGCACTCTCTTTTTGTTTTTCTGTCAGGGCTTTCAGGGCATCGTACCGCTGTGCAAATAGCGGCGCATTGTGGTATTGAAATACATAATTCTCTATCGTCTTGTTTTCTTTTTTACTGGCGAGTACTACGCGCTCCGCATCAAAATCAATCAAATCGGGTTTGCCATATGCCTGGAAGGCAAACACCTGGCTTTTCTTTTTCAGCACTACGTTGTAGCTGCTTATCACCTTGCCATACCATACATCAATTCTAAATGGCAGCTGGTACGTAAGCGGTTTCTCTATGTTGTGTTTTTGCTCTATGGTTACATATATGCTATCAGCATCGTAGCTATAGCTCACGTTCAGCATAGGGTGTCCCGAATTATAAAACCACTGGTTAAAAAACCAGTTCATATCCTTACCAGTCACTTCTTCAAAGGCCATACGCAGCTGGTGTATCTCTACCGGTTTAAACTGGTTCGTCTTCAAATACAGCTCCACCGATTTAAAAAAGGCCTCATCACCAACCGTTTTGCGCAGGTAATGTAAAAGCAGCCCGCCCTTTTCGTAGCTGTGCGCATCAAACATATCTTCCTTGTCTTCGTAGTAAAAGCGGGCCAGGTCTACGTTTTTCTCATTGGCCTCTACCATATACTTATCAAAGTTCATTTGCAGCTTATAGTCGGCATACTCGCGCCCGTACTTGTATTCGTTCCACAGGTATTCGCCGTAGGTAGCAAACGACTCATTCAGCGGCAGGTTGCTCCAGCTTTCAGATGTAACCAAATCGCCAAACCACTGGTGAAACAACTCGTGCGAAATAACATCTTCATAAGTTTCATCCAGCAACTCGCGCGAATCGCGCTGTATAAACTCACCATGCAAGGTAGCCGATGTGTTTTCCATGGCACCGCTTACATAGTCGCGCACTACCACCTGCGAGTATTTTGGCCATGGGTAATCAAAACCAAGCTTTTGCGAAAAGAACTCCATCATCTCGGGTGTGTTGCCAAATATCTTTTTGGCATAAGGCTCATAGGCTTTTTCTACGTAGTAGTTAACCGGCACATCGCGCCACATATCGCGCACTATGGCAAAATCTCCCACAGCCATCATCACCAGGTAAGGGGCATGGGGCAGATCCATTTTCCAGTAGTCGGTTACCATACTGTCATTTACCGGGGTAGACGATACCAGCACACCGTTGCTCAGCGATGAATACTTTTTCAGGTGTGTTATGTAAATCTCATCGGTAAATTTCTGGTTAGGCTTGTCAATGGTCGGGAACCAGCAAGAGTTCGATTCAGTTTCGCCCTGTGTCCATATCTGTATGGGCTTGCTGGTGTCTTTGCCCAGCGGGTTAATAAAATAAAGCCCCTTATCATCGGTAATAGCCGCGCTGCCGCCCTTTTTAAGCTCTTCGGGTTTGGCAGTGTATTCTATGTAAATCTTGAACTGCTGCCCCGCCTCATATTTTTTATCTAACTGTATTTTCAATTCCAGCGAATCGTAGGTGTATTGCAGCCCTTCGCGCGAATCGGGGCCGGTTACCAGGCTCACTTGCTTTATGTCAAATTGCTTGGCATCCAGCGTAAGCGTGTATTGCGGATAAAAATGAGGCTTAAGCGTAAT
>DATGXP010000767.1:0-2035 GCA_035298845.1 Chitinophagales bacterium | reverse complement strand
CTCGTTCTTTAAGTAACAGCCGTATTATAAGTAAGCTGACAATAGACTTTTGCTTGCCGGGAGAAGTTAAACATCACTCAGCAGAAGGATTAAAGCTGACTCCGGAAATGGAAAAATGTTTGAAAACCATGTATAGCGGCTGTTATGTTTTGATATACGCTACTTACCATAGTTTTAATGATCCACCGGAAGACAGGCAAATAGGACCTTACCGAATTGATGTGCGATGAAAAAAATGTTACAAGTAATTATCTGTGTACATTGCGTAGTGGCGGGTTATGCCCAGTCAAGTGAAACCTTTATTGTAAAAAAGAAAGCCACTACGGCTGTGGGCCATATAAAAATCGGC
This sequence comes from Chitinophagales bacterium, assembly GCA_035298845.1. Taxonomy (GTDB): domain Bacteria; phylum Bacteroidota; class Bacteroidia; order Chitinophagales; family LD1; genus Bog-950. The sequence continues at coordinate 1,686 of DATGXP010000767.1, read as the reverse complement.
AACTGGAAACTAGGTCCTGCAGAGGACACTATATGCAATTCAGTAATGATAGACTTGACAACAGTGCAAGGCATGTATGATTCTATTTCAGTGGTAAACATGCGTTTAATAGATAGCTTTTATGCCAATACGCTTAAACGCATATACGCAACTACCAACCATACCGGCCATGCCATAATTACCTTCTTTAGAAAGCAACCGGACAATACTTACACTATGGTCTATTTCCGCAATTGGGTTATAGCATGCCGCAATGGTCAACGCCAATAAAACACAGGTTTGGTTCAAAAAACGCCGTCAAATGGTTGTTTACTGCGGCTTTAAGCTTTACTTTACAGCCTATAACTTGTAGGGTGCGCTAACCTATTTGCGTATTTTGCGTTAAAGAGATGGAAGGAACCATGAGTGTTTTACTAAAAAACCTCTTACTGTTTGTATTTTTAGTAGCTGGTGTACAGGCTTTTGGCCAAAAAACCAGTGCTGAAATATTTATACCCATCACAAACCGCAGCGAAATATGGCTAAGGCCTAAAATAGATACGCTGGAGAATAAGAAAGAATACGAGTTTAAAATACGGGTTTCGCCCGAATACAAAATATCGCAGTTTTTGTTTGAGAAAGGCCTGGCCATACAAAACGACAGCGTATTGGTAATAATACCCAACAGCACCAAGTATGGCGATGTAGATACAGCCACTCTGCGCGTAATTGTAAACAGCATCAGCGGCTCGCGCATCATGTTGTTTCAAAAGAAATTTATCATCAAGGTACCCGAGAAGCTATTTCCCGTGCTAAGCAATCCTAAAAACAATCTGATAAAGGTAAACGACAAGGTTTTTCTGGAGCGTAATAAAACCTATGTGAAGGACTTGTTTACCACCAATAAGCCTTTTGTAACCATGTACGAGAGCGAAACCAATATGAAGCCGGTGAAGGTTACTAATGTAACCGTGGCCTTAATGGAGCGCGAAGGCAAACAATACAACAGCAACGCCGATACGCTAAGCGCCGATGCTATACGCGAGATAAAAAAGATACGCAACCCAATACCCGTTTACATCAAGGTAGATGGCACCAGCGGCAAAACCAAAAAGTCGGTATGGAGCAGGGTGATAGTTTATCAGGAGTAAAACCCCTAAATCCCCTTCCCGCGGAGGCGGGATGAAACAAAAGGGGACTTTAATACAAACAGCCACTAAGAATTATCTTGTGGCTGTTTGTATTTTGTATTGACTGCTAAAGCCCCCTTTAGAGGGTTTGGGGGTGATATACCCTCTCTGCCTTCTTCATCACATCTTCTTTGTTTAAGCTAAGCGGGCGCAGTGCCTGTCGGCTGAAGAGTTCTACCTGGTCGCTATAATGTTTGCTATCGGCACGCTGCGAGTTGCCGGCCGGTTGCAAAGCTTCTAACCGCTCCACTCCGTTTTTACCAAACGTGGCAAACATGGTATAGGTATCGCCATGGCCGGGGCGAAACCGTAGTTTAGCTGCATCTTTAACACGCTTAGGGTATGTGGGGCTCAGCATATCGGCAAAGCCGCGCAAAGGCAAATCTACATCGCCGCGTATATTGCGGTGTACGGCGCCCCATTCTACTCTTACAGTGCCAAAATGGTGCTTAAGCGTATCGCAGGCATTGCGCAGTGCATCAGCCCACTCCTGTTCGGGCGCGTTGAACCCTAATAC
>DATGXP010000766.1:0-3417 GCA_035298845.1 Chitinophagales bacterium | reverse complement strand
TAGGCGGCATATATATCAGCACGGGTTATCCAGTCGCTCTCCAGTGTTTTAATTACACTACCACGCGCACCTTCAAACTGCTGCGGCACCTCGGGCATATTGTTCAACAGCTTGTTCATTTCGGCAAGCGCCGTCTTTAGTTTATCCGATTGAGTACCTACATAACTGGTTACATAGTGCGATTCGTTAGCATATTGCGGCACACCAAAACTGCTGTACACCGAGTAAGCAAGCGCCTGCTTTTCCCGTATTTCCTGAAACATGATAGAGCTTAAGCCCGAACCGTAGTAGTCGTTATACAAAAAGATATTCGGGTATAGGTCCTTGTTGAAAGGCACATCGCGGCTAAGCATTACCAGCTCTACTTGTTTCATAGGGTAGTAGGCCACAAACACCTTGGTGTCTTTCAGGTCAAGCTCAGGATACTTTTTGGCAGCCGGGTAATCTTTCAGTGTAGCATTTACCGGGTGCAATTGATTAAACACTGCCAGTGCCGCATTCGCATCTTTATTACCATAGTAGAATATAGTATGCTTGTAGCTGCCCAGTGATTTAATAAGGCTCACCAAATGGTTTACATCTGCTTTTTGCAGTTCTTCTTCGCTCATTACATTGGTAAACGGATTAACCGGGCCATACTTGGCATAGTTTACAAGCCCGCTGTATAATATAGCACCCTTGTTTTTCTTGGCATTGGCACGGCCTTGTGCTATATCCATCACCATTGCTTCATACACTTCCTTATCCGGCTTTACCGATGAAAGAATATGCTCAAACAGGGTTACTCCTTTTTCAAGGTTATCTTCTAATCCGCTAAGCGATACCGTAACACGGTCTCTCGAGCTGCTTACACCAAAGGTAAGGCCCAGTTTGTAGAATTCTTTCTTCAGGTCTTCGGCCGAGTATTTATCAGTGCCCAGGTATTCCAGGTAGCTGATAGCAAGGCCCAGGTCGCGGATGTTATCCGTTCCCATATCAAAAATGTAGTTTACGCTAAAGGTCTTGTTTACATCGTTCTTAATATAATCAAAGGTTACATTACCCTTCGCCAGCTTTAGGTGCGCTATGTCCTTATCAAAATCAAGAAACTTAGGCGTAAGCGATGGCTGTGGCATTTCATCCCACTGTTTCTTATAAGCCGACTGGTCTTCTTTGTTCATTTCTACCGAGGTAATTTTCGGCTTCTCTACTTTGTGTACCGCTGCATCGCCCTGGCGCTTGTAGCATACTGCGTAGTTGTTGTTATAATGTTGGTTGGCAAATTTTACTATGTCGGCCTTGGTAATCTTCTCCATTTCAGTAATCTGGTTTACCCAGTCTTTCCATGGTATTTCGTGTACAAACGTACCCATCATGTTGTAAGCGCGGCCTTCATTCTTCTCCGCCGATTTCATCCTCTCCAGCTTAATGTTCTGCACTATGGCAGGCAACAGCCAGTCGCCAAACTCACCCTTCTTTACTTTCTCAATCTCTGCAAGCAACAGGTCTTTGACTTCTTCCAGTTTCTGACCTTGCTTAGGCTCGCCGTAAAACTTGTGGAAAGTATAATCAGTATTGTCGTCCAGGTAAGAGTAAGCATTCAATACCTTTTGCTGCTGTACCAGGTCAAGGTCTATCAAACCTGCTGCACCGTTAGCCAAAATCATATCTACCATCTTGGCCATTAGCGCATCGCGGCTGTTAGCACCGTCAAACAAAAAGCCCATATACACATGCTCGGGCTGCGGGCCTTTGTATTCGCGTATTGCCGGCGATGTTAATACCGGTGCAGGGTTTTTGGTAAACGCAGGTATGTTTCCAGCATCCCAATTACCATAGTATTTTTCTACCAGGGCAATAGTTGCATCAGGGTCCAGGTCACCGGCTAGTATTAACGCTACGTTGTTCGGGCGGTAATAGGTCTTTTGGTAATTATAAATATTAACCATCGAAGGGTTCTTCAAATGCTCACCTTCGCCAATAGTAGTTTGTGTGCCGTAAGGGTGGTTAGGCAACAGTGCGTTATCTACCGCATGGTCGCTCCATACGCGGTCGTTATCCTGGTTGCGGTTAAACTCTTCATATACAGTCTCCAGCTCGGTATGGAAAATACGCAGCACACAGGTTTTAAAACGGTCTGCTTCCAGCTTAATAAATTTTTCTAAAGCGTTAGATGGTATGTCGTTTACATACACCGTCATATCGGTAGATGTAAACGCATTGGTGCCTTGAGCCCCAATAGAAGTGGTCATCTTATCATACTCATTAGCTATAGAGTATTTAGATGCTTCATAGCTTAATGAATCTATTACCGCATACAGTGCTTTTTTCTTTGTCTCGTCTTTTTCGTTTTTGTGGTATTCAAAATAAGCCTGTATCGAATCAAGCAATACGCTTTCTTTCTCCCAGTTTTTGGTGCCCATATCGTGCGTGCCTTTAAACATCATGTGCTCCAGGTAGTGGGCCAGGCCGGTTGTTTGAGGTGGGTCAAATTTAGACCCCGCTTTTACTGCCAGCAACGTTTGAATACGCGGTGCATCTTTGTTTACACTCAGGTAAACCTTCATGCCGTTTTTAAGCGTGTAGATGCGTGTATTGTAAGGGTCGTTCGGTACCGATTCGTATACCCTTTCTGCTTTAGCAATCGCCGATTGCGGGTTGCGCGTAGTGGGCGATGTTTGTGCTGCAGGTACACCCGCCAAACGTTCTGCCGGTATAGCGCTTATATTGTTTGCCTGCTGTAGCGTTGCGCCGCTTAGCTTTTTGCCTGTCACCGTTCCGGTTTGCGTAATGGCCTTACCGGTTGATTGTTTTTGTACGGTAGGCTGCGGTTTGGCCACAGTCTGCGCGTGGCTTATGCCTACCAGTAGGGTCAGGGCGCTTACTAAAAACGATTTTACTTTCATACGTATTGTTTAATTAAATTATAGAGTAAAAATGGAACTGTGTTTGTTTAATCGTAATCCAGCTCAAGGCCAAATTTTTGCTGCATGGTTTTTATAGCCGGGTTCTTTTCTATCAGCCTTTCAAACTTTTCTTTGGGTGTATAGGGCTTAGTGCCTGTTTCCACTTTCTTGTCGGCTATTATATCTAAGGTAATCTCGGCACCTACCCTGCGCGATATATAATTTTGCAGGCCGAGTCTTACTTCATCAAACAGGTTCTTTTGTATATCGCTTTGCACCTTCAGCGTTATCCGGTTCAATACCGTTTCGTCAAGCTCGGGTTTAAAATTGGCAAAGCTTATCCGCAGCCCTCTTTTGGTTTCGGGTATTCCGGCCGCATATTCATCCCACAGTTTTAAAATGTTCTCAGCATTTAAAAGCAACACCTCGCCATCATACCGGTCTTCATTTACTTCGTCCAATAGCTTTTGCTCCGGGCTGTTGTCTTCTGCATCGTTCAGTGCATCCAGCGTCAATACCTTTTTGCTCTTGG
>DATGXP010000765.1:0-2204 GCA_035298845.1 Chitinophagales bacterium | reverse complement strand
GCGATAAAGACGGCACACCGGATAAAACCGACCTGTGCCCAGATGTACCGGGCGACAAAAACCACTACGGTTGCCCCGATACCGATGGCGACGGCACTTACGATAACGAAGATAAGTGTATACAAACTGCCGGCCCTAAAGACAACTTAGGCTGTCCGTTTGCCGATAAAGATAACGATGGTGTGTTTGATAAAGACGATGCCTGCCCTACCATACCGGGTATACCAGAAAACAAGGGCTGCCCTAAACTGGAGAAGAAAGAGCTGGAAACTATCAAATACGCATTTGAGAACCTTGAGTTTGAAACCGGTAAAGATATCATCCGCAGCAGCTCGTTCCCATCGCTTAATTCGCTGGCATCGCTACTGGTTAAAAAACCAAACTACGGCTTAAAGATTGAAGGCCATACCGATAATGTAGGCAGCGATGAGAAGAACATGATACTATCGCAAAAGCGTGCCGATGCCGTGAAAAAATACCTGACCAAAAAAGGCGTAAAAGCCGATTACCTGGACACTTACGGCTATGGGGAAACCAAGCCAATAGCTACCAACGAAACGCCGCAAGGCCGCCAGAAAAACAGAAGGGTAGAGATGACTGTTACCTTCCATTAACAAGCACCTGCCCTATGGCACTCTAAACGCAAACAGGCTACCGGTAACCGGTAGCCTGTTTGCGTTTAATTACTAACATTTATTTAAATCTCATATCACCTGACTACCAACATGTTAGAATCTAATTAATTTTAAATATTAAGTAAAGAAAACACCTTTTGAAGGTAAACCTTTCGGGTAAAAAGCCGTTGTATTAAATATGTCGTATCTTTAGTTGATTACACTTTTTATGGCCCCCGCTAAAAACAAAAAGCTTGACCAATTGCGCAAAACTGCCCGCGTTACCGAGGGTAGCGCAGCTATACGCGCCATGCTGCAACTTAGCGAGCACTATAACCGTGAGCGGGACAAGTCGGCCTTTACCTATGCCCGCCAGGCCCTTCAGCTGGCTATAAAAGCCGACGACAAACAGCTAATCGCCAAAGCCCATCTGCAACTTGCTATCTATTTTTGCAGGTTAAGAAATGATTATACAACATCGCTTACCTGCTGTGAAAAAGCTTTGCAATTTAAACCTACACCCGAAAACCGACGGGATGTAGCCGAGGTTTTTAAAACCATGGGGGTTAACTACTTCTACCTTACCGAGCTGCAAAAAGCACAGGAGAGCTACCAGAATGCACTGAATATACTGCTGGCTTATACCGATAAAACACACCCCGAGCTAAAGGATATAGCCGACCTGTATTATAACCTGGCAATACTTAACCGCCGCAAAGAGAATATACACCTGCGCAAAGAAAACCTGGAGAAAGCGCTGCAATACTACCAGCAAATAGACAACTACAATGGTATAGCCCGCTGCCACGATGGTATTGCCGTATATTACTTTTATCAAAAAAATTACCGGCAGGCGCTGGCTAAACTAAATGCCGCCCTGGCTATGTTTGAGCAAATACAGGATACCGAAGGCATATACCTTACCTGCAACAACATAGGTACACTTAAAATTAAACAGGGCAAGTTTCAGGAAGGGTTGGATTACCTGCACCGCAGTTTAGCACTGCGCAAAAAAGGCCGCAACCCCGTAAGCATTGCTATATCCTACATCAACATAGGCAATGCACACAGCGATAAGAAAAAGTATAAAGAGGCGCTGGAAAACCTGAAACAGGCAGAAATAATATTGCGCAAAAGCAACAGCAAAACCGAACTGGCAGCACTGCTGCGTGCCATGAGCCTGTGCTATAAAAATATGCGGCAGTTTGAAAAAGCCCTTACCTACGGCACCGAATATGCCCGCCTGCGCGAAGAGCTCCACCGCCACGAAATGGAGAAAGCCTACAACGATACCATAGTGCGCCACGATGTTGAACTGGCCGAAAAAAACGCGACAATAGACCGGCTGAAGAATTTTGAACTGGCCAGCTATATCCACCGGTTCGAGATGTCGAACAACGAGTTGAAGCAGTTTGCCAATGCCGCCAGCCACGACCTGAAAGAACCACTGCGTACTATCAGCAGCTTTGTGCATTTGCTCGAGAAACACAGCGGTCATAAACTGGATGCTACCGGTAAAGAGTACCTAAAATACATAACCGGCGCCACTCACCGGTTAGATGGATTGGTAAAGGATATACTTAGCCTGAG
>DATGXP010000764.1:0-2045 GCA_035298845.1 Chitinophagales bacterium | reverse complement strand
CAGTATAGCGGTGCGCTGGGCGGTGGTCATGCGCGGGGCTACAAAACCTTTGCTGGTACTCTCCAGGTGCAGTATAGCACTTGGGTCGGGGTTGGGCAGGCCTATGCCCACATTATTCTGCGCGCTTACCGGTAAAGAGAGAACCAAAATAAACAGGGCCAGGTAAAGATTTTTCATGCATTGGGTTGAGAACCCTAAGGTAAATAAACCTGCCGGAAAAAGAAATGGGTAGCCCAAGGCTTAATGAAAGCATAATAACCTCATCCGCCCTTCGGGCACCTTCTTCTAAAGGAGAAGGGCGATAGAAGAACATTAGCCCGATGGGTGGCTGAATAAGCACCACTCACGAGGCAAGCCAGCGAGGCTAGCTCGCGGTATGCTCGGGACAGGTTCGCGAGCCACTTAGGCAAATACAAGATCCTTCGCGGCGCAAAGCCTTGCTCAGGATGACAAAAATACATCATGCCCCTCCTAGGGCGGGGCGAAGGAGGAGAGCTTAACAGCCAATACAGCTTAAGTCAATGAAATGAACTATTCGTGCATTGGTGGCTATTGTAGTTTGTATTGCCTTTAGCCAATAAAAAAAGGGTTGAACGCCCTAACCTGTTCAACCCTCGAATTACAATTATGAAAACGTTTATGCTACGCGCAGGTTTTGGTTATCCAGCGGTATCACAGTCTTTTGTGCATTGGTATCAAATGACGAGAATGATATTTTGGCAAAGGCCATCTTAGAGTTAAAGTCGAGCGCCGATTTCTCCTTCTTCGATATCTGGAACACATAATCAAGCCCTGTCCAGGTAGTAAACCAGCCCACCGGTTCCAGCATTAGTATAATACCGTTCATGTAAGCTGCCTTTTCCGATAGCGTGGTTAAAAAGAAGATGAACAGGATAAGCATAGAGCCCGAGCCAAGGAGCATGTAGCCTTTTTTGCGGGCCTCTTTTTGCTCGTTCTTCAGCTCATCGGCTATGTGGTGAAAGTGCTTGTTCAGGTTATTCAATATAATAGCCTCCGACTCTTCGTTGCGGGCGTCTTCCATTACGTGAAACTTAAGGCGTATCATGCCCTTCGATTTTTCGCTGGTCATTTTACGCACCTCGCGCAAAAAGTCATCGCTTAGTGCACGGTCCGAAAACGGGCGTGAGTCAAACTCTGAGAATACGTCGTCGTATTTATCTATCCAGATAGATATCTCCGGTTCATTTAAAAACGCCTCGGGGGTTTCAACAGATTCCTGGTTCATATGCTTTGAGTTTTTAAAATAATGGCCCTATTGGCAATTGTAATTGGTTGTTACGGTGCATGTTTAAATAGGTTACTTCAAATTTGTAATTTGTTGGGCATGCCGTGTATAATAAAAGTTGCAACTTGTATGCTATTCTCTTGGTGTTATTGATAACATTATATTCGCCTTTACGTATTCTTCCTTAGTTTTAAAAAATTGTAAAAGTTGTAGTTTGTAGTAGGGTTATTTGCGTATTGGTTTGGTAGTTGAATAGAACGGCTCAACCCATCCGCGTGGTTCACCGGCCACACGGCGAGTGCCCTGGCAGGAGTAAGCGGGGTTATTATTAAATGAATATGAATTGTAAATTTATGCGTATGAAAAACCTGTTCACGGCAGTAATTACCTTACTGTTTGTTGTACCGTTGTGTGCCCAGACTACCGCGCCATCATCTGGTGGCCGCGAAAAAAAGGCTACGGCTATTCCGCCGGCCACTACCAACTCTACCCTTAGTACATCGCAGTCCGAAATTTTAGAGGCTATAGAAAACCGTATGATACGGGTAGAGGGAGGCGAGTTTACTATGGGCTGCCCTGCCGAAACCGACAGCACCTGCTACTACTGGGAGAAACCGGCCCACAAAGTTAAGCTAAGCACTTTTTATATGGCTAAATATGCTGTTACACAAAAAGAGTGGCAGGCCATAGTGGGCGATAAACCCTGGTTTAGTAAAGACTGTGCCGAGTGCCCGGTAGAGAACGTAAGTTGGTACGATGCACAGATTTTTATAAGCAAGCTTAACCAGCTAACCGGCAA
>DATGXP010000763.1:0-4140 GCA_035298845.1 Chitinophagales bacterium | reverse complement strand
GGTAACTGGACAAATGCAGGTACTTTTGCACCTGGCACTTATACCGTTACCTTCAACGGGTCGGGTACCAAAACTATAACGCGCACCGGTGGCGAAACTTTTTATAAGTTAACCGGCAGCCAGATAGGCTCTACGGTAAGGCTGGTAAACGATGTAATGGTAACGCATACGCTAACCATGAGCGGAACAAATTTTGATTTGAACGGCAATACATTAACCTTGGGTAACAGTGCGGGCGCTGCCCTTAGCCGTAGCGCGGGTATTGCGTATGGCGGTACTTTTAAGCGTTGGTTTCCGGTGGCGGCTATTACCAGTACATCGGGTTCGTTTTATGGTTTGTTTCCTATAGGGCATAGTAACCAATACAGGCCTATTGCCATTAACTCTACCGTTAACCCTACTACTGCGGGTTATGTAATGGCTACGCACACTAACGGTACGGGTGGTGTAAACGTTACCTACACAGATAACGAAGGCTCTAATATTCAGCAGATAGCTAACCAGAAATCGGAGCTAACTACCTCGGGCCTTGCAGGCGGTACCTATAATATAGATGTAAAATACACTCAAATGGGTACTTCGGGCAATATCTCTAACCTTAAACTGGTAACCTATACAGGTGCAGTAATGGGTAGCTGCGGAACCCATTCAGCTACTTTAGGCCCTATAAGCGGCCCTACCGGCAAGCGTACCGGTTTAACAGCCGCTAACCTTAACAATGTGTGGGTAATAGGTACCAACGACCGCAACGGCACCCCCTTATATGTATATGTTTATTCGCGCAAAACGGGCAACTGGAACGATAACAGCGCCACCGGTACCTGGAGCTACACGGCAGGCGGAGCGGGCGCAGCCTGTAACTGCTTACCAACTGCAGGCGGCTATGCGGTAATTGAAGCGGGCCATACAGTAACCGTAACCGCTACTGATACTATCCAGTTTTTAGATATAATGAATACGGGCGCACTGGTAATTAATGCTACAAAGGTTTTTAATGTAACCGGTAACATGGATATGTTTGGCACGGCTACCTTTACTAATAACGGAACGTTGAATGTAACAGGTGAGCTTTTATTTAGCCCTACATCATCACAAACTTTTTCGGGTAATGTAACCGTATCGGGCTGGTTTACGCTCGATTCGGGCGCTACCTATACACACAGCAGCGGAACTTTAACTATAACCGGCGACCTGCTGATAAACGGCGATATGAGCCTTAGCTCAGGTGCTACTATAGCTTTTAGCGGAGTTAACTCAGAGTTAAGCGGTACCGGTACTTTTACCACCAGTGCAGGTGGGGCACTGGCTATTACCAATGATAAAACAATTGCCGAGGGAACTTCATTAACTATTGGAACATCGGGCGTAAATACGAATGTAACCCTGGCCGCCAATACCATAATTAATAACTTAGGGTCGCTTACCATTAACGGTAATTTAACCGGGGCGGATGTTTCATCTACCTGGATAAACAATGCCAATTCAGAATTGAAGGTGTCGGGTGCCTTATTAGCCAGCGGAACACTGGATGCTATTACCTCGCCTAATACTGTAAACTATAACGGAAGTGGCGCACAAAACATTAAAGTGCCGGCCGAGAGCTATCATTCATTAGTTGTATCTAATGGCGGAACAAAATCGCTGGTGGGCAATGTGCCGGTAGATAGCGTGGTAAGCATAGGTGGTTCGGTAGTTTTAGAGGAAGGTTCATTTGTATTATCGGGCAATGCAAATTTAGTAATGACCAATGGTACCGAGCTAAAGATGACCCGCACTACAGATGCAGACGTTTATCCGGAATTGAGAGGTTCATATAACCTTACCGGCGGTACTGTTACCATTACCCAAAACGGCGATAGCGCTGTGGTGAATGACGGGCCATATTATAACCTGAAGCTGAATGGTACCCACGGATACGATCTGGGTGCTGTAAGCACTATTAATAATAACCTGGATGTGCTGAATACCGCTTTTTTGAACAACAACAGTGTACTTACCGTAAACGGAGCATTTACTTATAATACAACCGATACTACTTATCTAAACGATAGTATTGCTGTAAGTGGTATAACTATAACTGCAGGCACTATTGATGCCGCCGGAAACAGCATAAATGTAAAAGGCAGCGGCGGCTGGAGCAAAGCCAGCGGTGCTACCTTTACACCATCTACAGGTACTGTATATTTTACCGGAACCAGTAACCAAACTTTGGGTGGAACATCTACTTCGCAAACCTTTAACTCACTTTGCGTAAATAAGCCATCTAACACAGTTACTGTAGGGGGTAGTACTACTACATTGAATATAGGCGGCGATATGATATTGAATGCCGGGGTGCTGGACAAAGGTACCGCTGCAGATATAAATATGACAGGCGGTAACTGGGTTAACAATGGCGGAAGTTTTACACCGGGTACCGGCACAGTTACGTTTAATAGCACTACTGTTGATCAAGCCATACAGGGCCTTGCAAGCGCACAAACCTTTAATAATGTTACTTTAAATAAAACCGGATATGCACTTGCTATTGGTGGTAATATAACCACGGTTACACTTAACGGTAACATGACTTTATCTGCTGGTACATTAAATGCCGGTACCGCGGCCGATATTAATATGACAGCAGGCAACTGGATAAATAACGGGGTTACATTTACACCTGCAAGTAGTCGTGTGACGTTTAACGGTAGCGGCGCGCAAGCCATAAATGGCACTGCAACCAGCCATACATTCAATAAGCTTTCGGTAAATAAAACAGCAAGTACACTGAGCGTAAGCGGTAGTGCCACAGCATTAACTCTAAACTCGGATATGACCATTACTGCCGGCACTTTCGACAAAGGTACCGCTGTAAATATATATGTAGGTGGCAACTGGACAAATAACGGTGGCTCATTTACCTACGGTACTGGTAAAGTTACTTTCAATAGCAGTACGGCTCAGGCTATAAACGGTTTGGCAACCTCACAGGTTTTTAATAAGCTTACCATAAACAAGAGTCTTGAAGATCTTACCATTGGGGGTAGCACTACCATACTGTCAGTATTGGATTCTCTTAACTTTATTGGGGGAAGACTAATTACAGGAGCCAACAAAGTATCTATTGCTGCTACCGGTACTGTTGCAGGAGCAGATGCCTTGAAATATATTTACGGAAATGAAGAAATATATATCCCCAATACAGCAGCCCCGGCAAGAACATTTGATGTGGGCGACGGCTCGGCTTATGCTCCGGTATTGGTAGAGTTTACAGGAACTACCAGTGGCTCAGGCTCAATTATTGCCTGCACATCGGGTAGCGACGATGCTGATATTAATAACTCTGGTATAGATCCTACCAAAAGCGTTAACCGTAACTGGACCCTTACTAACAACAGTGTAGCAGGGTTTACTTCCTACTCACCAACTTATAACTTTGCAGCCGGCGACCGCGATGCTGGTACTACGCCGGCTAATTTCGAAATACGCCGTAAAACCGGCGCTACCTGGTATTCTACCACAGCAGGAACAAGAACTGCCAGCAGCACTAAAGCTACCGGCGAAACAGATTTTGGCAAAATACAGATTGGAGAAAAAGCAACTATAACAGTTGCTACTCATCCTGCCGATAGTACTGTATGCTCTGGCCTGGGTACTGTTTTCAACAGCACTTCTACCTCTACACCGGCACCAACGGTAAAATGGCAGCGCGACCCTAACACAGGTACCTTTGCCGATATTACTGCTGGTATGGATGGTAGCGTATACAGCAACTTTACAACCAGCACGCTTACAATTTCGGATGTAACCGGCCTGGGCAGTTATAAATACCGCGCGGTGTTTACCAATATAAACGGCAGTGCTACCTCTAACCAGGCTGCTCTGACAGTAAACACTACTCCAACTATTACGGGTACTACACCGGCAGCGCGTTGCGAAACCGGCACAGTAAACCTGGCTGCTACGGCCAGTGCAGGCACTATTGATTGGTATGCAGCTGCCACCGGTGGCTCATCCTTAGGCACGGGCACAAGTTTTGTAACACCATCCATAGGCAGCACTACAACTTACTACGTGGCGGCTACCAGCGTTGGCTGTACTACTGCCTCACGCACTGCTGTGGTGGCTACTGTAAACACTGCACCAACTATTACCGGCACC
>DATGXP010000762.1:0-1607 GCA_035298845.1 Chitinophagales bacterium | reverse complement strand
GTATCATCTTGCCACCTTCGCAGTGTTTCTCCAGCTCGGCGTAAATGAACTTGTCAACCTTCTTGGCTATGTTCTTAGGATATAGTAAGTGAATGTTTGGGCCTGCATCCAGTGTATAATATACCGGCAGCTTACTCTCTTCACGGAACTGGCGAATCTTCTCAATCATCTTAAGCGTAGATGGAGCCATAAGTATAAAAGAAGGAGAGGAGCACATCATTAGTGCGTGCAATGTCATGGCTTCTTCCTCTACAATTGCACCAAATTTTTCCAGGTCACCAGTCTTTAGTGCACCTAGTATATCCTTCAGGTTTTTTTCTGCTTGTGCGTAACGTGTTTTTGCAAACGGGTTGGTCTTCATCAGCGAGTGACCCACGCGGCTCGATACTTTTTTCTCTGCACTGCTGGCTATCAATATCGTGTTCTGAAAAGTCTTAAACGTAGGGTGAAGGTTTTTCTCGTACGGTATAGCATACTCATCGCTGCTGCCTTTTACGCTTGGGCTTTTGCCCCATTGCGCAATTAGCGGATACACCGAGCGTGCCGCACTGCCCGAACCTAAACGGGCATATACTGATGCTTTCTGCAGAAACTTCTCGTCCGAAACCTTCTTGCCATCCAGTTGCTGTTGCAAATCGCACAGGCACATAGACAAGGCGCTCATAGCCGATGCCGACGAAGCAATACCCGATGAATGCGGAAACGAGTTAGTTGAGTGAATCAACAAACCATATTGCTTTAGCAAAGGGAAGTCTTTTTGAATGCTCTCGAAGAACTTAAACATCTTTAGCTGGAAAGCCATATTGGCTTTGCCATCAAAGTAAAAGCGCATCTCCAGGTCTTTCGACTTTTTATTTTCTTTCTCCAGCAGCGATACCGATGTTTCGCTATAGCACTGGTCTAGTGTAAAGCTGATGCTTGGGTTGGCAGGTATTTGTATGCCGGGTTTCTTACCCCAATATTTTACTAAGGCTATATTACTTGGGCTTCTCCAGGTTGTTTTTTTAATTTCTTTCATTGTGCAAGGTTAAGAAGATTAGTTCTCAAAAATAATTTCATTCCACTTAAATACCGTCTCTATATTTTTTGTTGCAAGGTACTCTTTTAGCTCCGCTTCACTTTTGTTATTGGTAAGCATTACAAAATCTCCGCCCCAGGCCCCTAACGATTTTACACTGCCCCAATAATCGCTGAACAAAGCATCTTTTACTTTCAGCTGTTTCAGCTGCGAACCTATCAATATTTCGTGTTCGTTCATCAATTCTTCAAACACATTTAACTCAGTACATTTTAACACAGCATGGGTTAAGCGCGTTAATTCATTTATACCATGCGTTTTATCGCTCACCAGTTCGCGGTAATTTTTTATACCCTGTGGTGATGATTGCTTTTTGCCCAGGTGCGCAAAGTAAATATTATCACTAAATACCGGTTTCCAGTGCACCGGTGTTACCACTGGTTTTTTTATGCCCTTATCATCATTCAATTGGTAAAGTATAGCGCTGTCATGGCCTGCATTGGCTACATCATAACCCGAACCGCGTAACGATTTTTGCAGTAGCGTGTAACCATCAACACCCGCCCAGCTTGCTACACAATAAATAAGG
>DATGXP010000761.1:0-1648 GCA_035298845.1 Chitinophagales bacterium | reverse complement strand
CTCGCCCATATGTGCATAGCAGGTGCCCACCATTTTTAAATGAAAGGCAAGGGCTGCTTTACTGATTGTGTCTTTATATTTATCGAGTACCGCCAGCGAATAATCTATAGCCCCGGCATAATCTGCCTTAAAAATAAGCAGCAGTAAAGATTTATTCAGCTCTATAGTAAGTGCTATTTCTTCATCAATCAAATGGGCATATTCTGTTTGCAGGGTTTCCAGGTGCTCGTAAGCATCATCGTTTTTCCGGATTATAAGGTCACGGTTAATATGTACCTGCTTAAGCAATTGTTCTGCGTTCATACTAATAATAAGGGGGTTATAGGTTCTTTACGAAAATAAGGACGTAAGGTGTCAATAGAAAACTTAAACGTAAGAAGAATACAGTTTGTTTCCCACAAGGTGTAAATGATAATGGACAAGTGGCAGGTTTTAATATGTAAATTAATCGCTACTTTTCCATCATTCGCATTGTTACCTCGCTCAGGTATTCACCGTTTTTATCACCAAACCATCCCATCACGCGGGTTTCGTAGGTATTAAGCTTATATCTGCGGCTATCGGTTATATACCCAATGTAGCCACCGTTAAAACTGGTAACTATTGCATGCAGGTTGTTTTGTCTGGCTGCTGAGTCTATTTCGTTTATCAACTCGCCGCTAAAATCGCAGGGCATACCTGCAAAAAATATATTACCAATTTTTAAAGTATTTATGTGCGTAGCCTCATTGCCAAACAATTTTTTAAACAGCCAGGGCCGTACCACTATATTATCGCTCACCCGCAGGTTGGGTTCGCGCAGGTAAAGCGGCAGATGATGAAAAGCTATTGGCGCAGTGCTGTCGATTACTGCTACCTGTATGCTATCAAAATTCTGCAACACAATTTTTGCCACCCCATCGGCTATATATTTTGCTTCTGCTTCCTGGTCTTTGGTAACCTCGTAAGGACCATGGCTACCTACCGCACCGGCACTAAAGCAGGCAAAATCTATTTTGCCGCTTTCGTTCAGTTGCTTCATCAGCTGTCCGCACCAATCGCCCGAAAGGCGCATCAGGTTTTCGTGAAACACCGTGTTGTGCGCCGCAAAGGTTACAATGGCGGCCTTCTCTCCTGT
Source organism: Chitinophagales bacterium (assembly GCA_035298845.1). Lineage (GTDB taxonomy): Bacteria > Bacteroidota > Bacteroidia > Chitinophagales > LD1 > Bog-950. The sequence goes on along the minus strand of DATGXP010000761.1, from coordinate 531 downwards.
CTGCTTCTCTATTTTAACTACGCGTATAAGTGAATCTACTTCGCCCAGGCTATCAGGCAGGTGCGCCATTTGGGTAATCAACCGGTTAAACACCAGCTTGCGGGTGGTGTATTGGCCATAGCCAATTTTTGCAGGGGCACAGTTTTTCTCTGCCTCAACTATGGCATTAGAGATGCATTGTGCAATAAACACCGGCACCCGTTCATCGTATTTGCCGGCAAAAATTTTGCCCACTACCGAATTGTACCAGGCCCCTAAACTGGTGTGCGTGTGTGTTGCGGTAAAGTAAATATTGCTTTGGTCAAAACCCTGTTGTTGTAAAATGGTATCAAACAGCCTGGTAACCGATGGTGGAATTATAAGCAGGTCGGCAGAGATGTAAGCCACCTTGATATTGCCTTGCTTAAATACAAACGCCCGCACATAAATAGAATCGTGCACACCTTCAAAATGCTTACCACCCCGGTTAGCATCTATAGCTATAGGTGTGGTAAAAGGTGGCAGCAGATTTACCCGTGCCCAACCCACTTC
>DATGXP010000760.1:0-4826 GCA_035298845.1 Chitinophagales bacterium | reverse complement strand
GCCCTACAGCACCCACCGGACCCTGAGGGCCCGGTGTAGAACTACCCGAGGTAGCCGCATACATGGCCATGGGAACACTCATCATTTGGGTAGTACCCATATCTATATAATTAGTACCGCCCAACAGGTCGGTTTCTACCTGCATAAATTTATTTCCATTTGCCCAGTCGATACCGCCAAGCGTGCCGGTAACTATAGTACCGCCACCTACAATTACGGTTATAATACCAAATGAGTTAGGTATTACAGTATCGGTTTGTTGAAACACAATAGCGCCCATAGGGTCGGTATCGCGAATAGTAAAGCGGAAGCTAACGGGTTGGTTTTGTATCACATTGCCCGATGCATCGCGCACTACGGCCTGGTAGTTAAATCCGGTGGCTACGCTGGCAAATGTGACCGCGCACACACATAGTAATGTCAGGGTGAGTAATAAGCTTTTTTGCATAGTTAAAGTTTAGGGGGATTATAAATGAACAGGTGCTTAGGTTTGGGTTTAGTGTGTTTCTCTTATTGTTAAATTGTCTATGTAATACGCGTTTATACTTGTAAGGTTCCGATCAAATTGTTAAAAATCTTATCTCTGATATATGCTGACGATTGAGCGGCCACCTTGTGTAAGCAATTGATATTTAAATGAATGCATTGGGATACGTAATAAATAACCAGCATGTTCTAAGACTGTAACTTGTTAGATTGTAATAATAGCTGCGAACAATTTGCACTTTGTTTTCGTAAATATTAGACATTCATGAATACGTCTACAGCTACTTACGAAGAAGTTTATGATCTGGTTGCTAAGGCTGAGCAATTTGTTGACCGGCGCAGTCCCGAGGCCTTGCCCCTGGCCGAGCAGATAATGCAGCAGGCTGTACAAAACCGGAGTGCCCACCTATATGCACTGGCTAACTACATACATGCTTTTTACCAATGTGTAGTATTAAATGATTACGATAAATGTATTGAGCTGTGTGACAAAGCCCTTGAAAGGCTGCGCGATGAAGGAGATATGGAAATTGCCTATATGATATACATGACACAGGGCAATGCTTACCAGTTTAGGGGTGAGGTATATTCGGCGCAGGAACATTATATGCGTGGGCTTAAGCAGCTTGAAAACCGCGATACGCTAAATAAGCGCGAGAAAGGATTTCTGGCTTCGTTCTATTATAACCTGTCGCTGGTGATGGGTACTACCAAGCTTAATATGGACTCGGAGGAGTACCTGCTGAGGGCCATTAAATTATACGAGGAAACAGAAAACTATTTCAAATTATCTAAAAGCTATGGTGCTTATACCTGGCTGCTGGAGAAAAGACAGGAATTTGACAAGGCTATAGAAACTACCAAGAAGGCACTGGATATAGACCTCAGGCTTAACGACCCTTTTAGTATTGCTGTGTCGCGCGCCAACCTTGGGTTGCTTTATTTAAGAGTGAAAGAGATTGATAACGCGTTTTCCTACCTTAAAGATTCGCTAAACTACTTTACCGAAACCAATAGCCTGTACTATATGGCTATGGTAAAAAATAATGTAGGAGAAACGCTTTGTACCATAGGCAAAATAAAAGAGGGTATAGCAGAATTACACGAATCTGAAAAACTGTTTGAACAGTTGGATAACAGGCAGGAACTGACCAGCGTATACCAGGCACTGAGCAAATACTATAAGGCCGATGGTAACTTTGAGATGGCCCTTGAATATATGACCAGGCACCTGGCAGGTGTAAACCAATTTTACGATCTTGAAAAAACAAATGCACTAACACGGGCCAAAAAGGAATTTGAAACCGAGCAGAAAGAGAAAGAGGCTAAACTGCTAAAAGAGAAGAATGACCAGATTAGTTTATATGTACATAAACTGGAAGTAAGTAACAACGAACTAAAACAGTTTGCGCAGGTAGCATCGCACGATATGCGCGAACCGCTGCGCATGATATACAGCTATGTAGGGCTCATAGAGCGAAGCCTGGGTACTAACATTACCGCGCAGCAAAAAGAATTTATATCGTATGCGCTGGATGGCAGCAAGCGCATGGATGCACTGATACAAGACCTGCTGCACCTGGCTAAAGTAGATGCCAACCCTAAGCGCGAACCGCTTAAGATGAATATGATAGTAGAAGAGCTGAAGTGGAACCTGGATGCCTTAACGCGCGAGAAGAACGCACAGATTATTTCAGTAGACCTACCGGTGCTTATTGCCGACCGTACACAAATGCTGCAGTTGTTCCAAAACCTGATAGCCAACGGTATAAAGTATAACCGTGGCCCCGAGCCAACTATACATATAGGCTGCAAGCATCGCCCGGGCGAGGTAGAAATATCGATAGCCGATAACGGACCGGGCATACCAGCCAACCAGCGCGAAAAAGTGTTCCAGATATTTCAGCGCCTGCATGCCAACCGCGATATAGCTGGTACGGGCATGGGGCTTGCCATCTGCCGCAAAATTGTAGAAAGCATGAATGGCAAAATATGGATAGAAGATAATGTAAAAGGCGGAACCGTATTTGTGTTTACGCTAAGTACTAACCTGTAGAAAGCCAATAGTCACTTATTATAAAAAGCAAAAGGCAACAATATTCTTGTTGCCTTTTGCTTTTATAATATACCCTGATTTTATTTAGGCGATACAGCTGTTGCTTTGTTCTGTATAGCGGTAGCTTTTTTAGTTTTCTTTTTAGCTGCCGCTTCTTCTTCGGCTTGTAATGCTAATTGCTCTTCGGCAGTAAGTTGTTTGATTACTTTAAACTCGGTGCGGCGGTTTTTGCCACGGCCTTCAGGGTTATCGGTGCCCGGTGGATTTTCGTTCAGCTCAAGCGGCTGCGATTCGCCGTAGGCTTTGCTTTCTAACCGGTACTTAGGCACCTTTTTGCTAACCAGGTATTTCATTACAGCATCGCTGCGGCGCTGAGATAGTTTCAGGTTATACTCATCGCTGCCTTTGCTATCGGTATGCGAGCCTACCTCTAATACATACAGCGGGTTATCGTTCATAAAGCTAACTACGGTATTTAAAGTATCCGGTGCAGTTTGCTGCAGGTGGTCCTTGTTAAACTCCCAGTAAACAATACCAATGCGCTCGCCTACGCGGCTTTTGGTACCCGGTATTTGTTTCATTGTAAAGTTAACGGTTACGGTATCATTGGCACGCTTGCCCATGGTAGATACAGTCTGGCTTATTTCGTCGTAATCTTTACGGCGCGAAATTAGTTTGTAGTTGCGGTCATGCTCCAGGTCGAAAAGGTATGTGCCTTCTGTAGCGTAAAAACTCTTCAGCTCTTTACCGGTGCCTTCGTCATACAACGTTACCATACCATTGGTTAAAGCCTTGTTGCTATCCGCATCTACCTGTGTACCCTTAACGGCCAGGTAAATTTTGTTCAGATCTACCTGGTAGATATCATCGCTTGCAATCGTATTTTTCAACCCATACATGCCACCCGGGCGGTTGCTTACTACAAAGCCTATAGAAGCCTGGTCGTTCCACATAAAGTACATATCATCCAGGCTGCTGTTAACCGGCAGGCCAAGGTTCTCCGGAGCGCCCCAGCTGCCATCCTGCAATACTGATTTGAATACATCGGTAGCACCAATATTTACATGCCCGTTAGAGCTGAAATAAAGTGTTTTGTTTTTAGCATCGTAGTATGGCGTCCACTCGGTGCCGCTGGTATTTATAGAGCCTCCCACCGGTTGTGGTTTACCCAGCGAGCCATCGCTGTTTAAACGGGCATAAAAAATATCCATGCCTTTGCCGGGGTTTCTATCCGATGCAAAGTAAAGCACATCTTCACCGGCTTCGTTTTTGCCCAGTGCAGGGTGTGTAGTGCTGTATCCTTCGGCATTAATAGCTTTTAACTCTTCGCCGGCAGCCCAGCCATCGGCACCATACGTGCCGCGGTATATTTTGCAGCGCATGTTCTGCTTATCATCCTGCAGACACTGGGTGTAATACATAGTGTTGCCATCTTCGGTAAAGGCAGCATTGCCGGTATGTGCCTGCACAGAGTTTACAGGGCCTTTGGCTTCTTCGCTGCGTACCCAGGTGGTACCTTTGCGGGTAGCTTTGTATATACGCGAGAAGGTGCCATATTTTTCTTTTTTGTTTTCCAGTATTACTTTATCGCTGGCCCATGAACCAAAGTAAAGCGTATTCACATCCTTTAAAAAAGGTGAGAAATCGGTAAATGGCTGGTTGATGGCTTCGTTCAGGTGCTGAACCTTATACTTTTTAAGGTCAGTGTTCTTACCCAGTTCGATGGCTAAATCGCAACCCTGTGCCTCCAGGTTGGCGTTCTTTCTCTGCTCGGTAAGTTCTGGCGCATCTTTGGCCAGGCGGTTAAACTTATTAAAGTTTTCTTTCGCCTTTTCGTAGTTGCCCAGGTATTTATCGGTAAGGGCATACTGGTAAAGTGCAAACAGGTTTTTATGTTTTACCGAGTCTAACTCCACCAACGTTTTATAATACTTATTAGCAGATGCATAATCACGCATCAAGAAATAACCATCGGCCAGGGGCTGATTGATAAAAGTCTTCTTTGGTTTTTTAGAAAGTGCCGCTTCGTAATAGCGAAGTCCATTACCAATACTTCCTTTTTCAAACAGTTTTTGTCCTAATCTTTTGTTTTTGCCAAAACCACCTTTGCCTGGCTCAGGTAATTCTTTCAGCTTCTCGGTAGTAGCAGGTTTTAGTTCATCTAAATCGGCAGGTGCCTGGCGTTTTTCGATAACTATGGGTTCGGCTACAGGTGCCGGTTTAGCGGGCTCTTGCTTAATAACTACAGGCTCGGCTGCACGTACAGGTTGTACCACAAGTTCTT
>DATGXP010000759.1:0-2381 GCA_035298845.1 Chitinophagales bacterium | reverse complement strand
ATATTATAAGCGGAAGTATGATGCATGAGAAACCTACAGCAAACATGGGCAGCGAGGGTATGAGGTAGTGCTTGTTTTGCTTAGCGCTGAGCGCAATGGGTGCAGAGGCCGACAGACCGATTATGATAAATACCAAGGCGGTTTGTAGTAAATGTTTGCGTTGCGCGGGTTCGCTTTTGATAAATAACGCAGCCAGTGATATGCCGAGCACCGGCGATAAGGCCACCAGCAACTGTACGAATATGGTATAAGGTGGTGCGCTGGTGTCGAATTCATGTTTAAGGCTACGCAATAATTGCACATCGAGGTACTGCTGCAGGAAATGTTTGGGCGCCTCAAATGAAAACACTATAGCAAAAATAGCTGCCAGCACTACGAACTGTAAGGCCATGTAGGTTATGGCTTTTTGCCATTTTAAATCCTTTTCTATCCATACAAAAAAGAAGGGAGCTGCCAATGGGAATAGAGCAACCGGGCCTTTGGTAAGCATAGCCAGAAAAATGAGTGCGCCACCGATGGTGGCATACAGCGCTAAGTTTTTGCCGGTGCGCAGGAAAAGAAAAAATGCAATAACCGAAGCGGTAGTAAAAATGCTCATGGTGTTTTCCATTACATTGCTGCTGTAGCCCCAACTGGTGAGCGGCATAAGCATAAACAGCATACAGGGCAACCATTGATATTTTCTTACCTCAGCACTATTAATGAAAAATATTCTCCATGCAGAAGCGATTAGAAGTAGTTGGATCATAGCTGTGCTGAGCGAGTATAGTTTCTCTACCCAATAACTACTACCGAGTGCTTTATAGTAAAGCGAAAGAAAGTAGGAGCTTAGCTGGGGATTGTCCCAATAGTTGGGCTGTGCGTAGTCGGCAGTTTGCGGCGCCCAGAAACTACCGATGCCATTGGCCAGGTTCAGCCCGAACAGCGCATTGTAAACACCATCGAGGAACATGCCTTTGGTAAACAGGTTTGGCAACCACAACAGAGCGGCAAATGCTATAACCATTAATAAAGGCAGTGACAGCTTTTTCACAGGGGAAATATAATTGCTTTTTCCGTTGGCTAAAGCCAACGGCACTGATGATAAACGGAATGCTGCTCAGTTAAAACGGGCTAAAGCCCGTTGGTTCAAAGAGGTAAGCCGCGAAAATATATTGCGCCTACTTCCTTTTGCGCCAGCAGTTGTCAAGGTGGTCGTCTACTATGCCCACAGCCTGCATAAAGGCATAGCAAATAGTAGAGCCGCGGAACTTAAAGCCGCGCTTGCCCATGTCTTTACTCATAGCATCGCTGATAGCTGTTTTGGGTTGAATATCGCGAAGTGATTTGATGGAGTTTTTCAATGGCTTGCCACCCACAAAACTCCATACGTATTTATCAAACGAGCCAAACTCTTTTTGCACCTCCATAAACCGGGCGGCGTTATTTATAGCAGCGCGTATCTTTAGCTGGTTGCGCACTATGCCGGTATCCTGCATCAGGGCTTGGTATTTCTTCTCATCGTATTTGGCCACTTTCTTTACATCGAAGTCAGCAAATGCCTTGCGGAAGTTTTCGCGCTTTTTTAAAATAGTAAGCCAGCTTAAACCCGCCTGAAAACTTTCGAGTATTAAAAACTCAAACAGCACTTTATCATCATGCACAGGCCGGCCCCATTCCTGGTCGTGATATTTTACATAAAGAGGGTCGCCCAGACACCAGCCGCAACGTACTTTGCCGTCCGTTGGCCCGGCATACTTAACCGGTGTTGGTGCTTTAGTGGCTTCTTTCTTTTTTACACTTTTCTTCGTTGCCATTGTATTTTGTCTTTTTTTGCCGACTAATTACCTCATCATATCAAACCGTTGCGTATCTAATCTAATCAAGATAAACAGCAGCACCGTAAACGATAGTAAGGCCGACCCCCCGTAACTTATGAAAGGTAGCGGGATACCTATAACCGGTGCCACGCCTATTACCATACCCACATTAATAAGAAAGTGAAAGAACAGAATACAGGCTACGCAATAGCCATACACACGGCTAAACCGCGAGCGCTGCCGCTCGGCTAGAAACAGTAGCCGGAAGAATAAACCTACGAATAGAATAATGATGACAGAACAACCTACAAAGCCAAACTCCTCGCCCAGAGAGCTGAAGATAAAATCGGTGCTTTGCTCGGGGACAAACTTTAATTTGGTCTGCGTGCCCTGCAGGTAGCCTTTGCCAAGCACGCCACCCGAACCGATGGCAATAATAGATTGCTTGATGTTCCAGTCGCGGCCTTCCTGTACTTGCTTGCCCAGCAATACATTAATACGGTCTTTTTGGTGCGGCTTTAGTTTGCCAAAAGCATAATCTACCGAAAAAACAAAAACAGATGCTGCCAGCCAAAGCCCGAG
>DATGXP010000758.1:0-2558 GCA_035298845.1 Chitinophagales bacterium | reverse complement strand
GTACACGCGGGCGGCCACATTATAGAGCGCCAGCTGGCACCGGGCGAAGTATTACATATAGATACCGGTTGCGTAGTAGCCTATACCAAAGATGTTGACTTTGATGTGCAGATGGTAGGTGGTATTAAAAACACCCTGTTTGGCGGTGAAGGCTTCTTCTTCGCAGTATTGAGAGGGCCTGGTAAGGTATGGTTACAAACGTTGCCCATATCAAGGCTTGCATCGCGTATTGTTCAGTACTCTGGCCCTAACCGTAAAGAGGAAGGAAGCGTCTTGGGCGGACTGGGCAACCTGTTGGATGGTGACGGGTTTTAATCGTATACACGTTTTAATTAGAAATAATCAATTTAGCGGCCTGAATATTCAGCCGCTAAATTTTTTTGGTGGCACTAAGGTTTAAACAGTATTATACATGTGTGGCATAGCAGGTTTTATCAATTCAAGGTTTAGTGACGATGAAAAGCGGGAGCTTACTAAAAACATGCTTAGTAAGATTGCGTATCGAGGGCCCGATGCTACCAGCGTTTGGGTAGAAGGCCGTGTGGCGCTTGGACACAACCGGTTAAAAATTATAGACCTTAGCGATGAAGCCAACCAGCCTTTTGAATACGATGATGTAGTGATTGTATTTAATGGTGAAGTATATAACTATATAGAAGTACGGGAAGAACTGGTAAAGCGTGGGTTTACTTTCCGCACTCAGGGCGATACTGAGGTTATATGCGCGGCCTACAAACTGTGGGGCGAAAACTGTGTAAAGCAGTTTATGGGTATGTGGTCGTTTGCCTTGTGGGATAAGGGTAAAAAGAAACTGTTTTGCTCGCGCGACCGATTTGGTATTAAGCCCTTCTATTACGTAAACTTTGGCGAGGGCTTTTACTTCGCCTCAGAGTATAAGCCGCTGAAAGATGTAGCCGTATTTAAAAAGGAACTGAACCTTGAGCAGTTTAACCGCGGCTTGCAGCTTAGCTGGGCAGTGTATAAGAATGAGACTTATTACACCATGCTTAAATCGTTGCGGCCGGGCCACAACCTCGTGTGGGCCAACGGTAAGGTTACTATTACCCAGTACTGGGATATTGACTTCACCCAGCCCTTATCTAAGTTGAGTTGGGCAGAGAAAAAAGACAGGTTCTTCTCGCTGTTTAAAGATTCCATCCGCCTGCACTCGCGCAGCGACGTGCAGAATGGTACCTGTCTTAGCGGCGGGCTCGATTCTTCGGCTATTGCCTCTATGTATTCTACCTTGTTCCCCGATTCCAAAATAAAGTCCTTCTCTATTTATTACGAGAATGATGTAGATGAGCGTCCCTTTGTGCGCGAGGTAATAAACAAGTACCCGAATATACAGCCGCATTACTTTTCGCCTTCGCACCAACAAATACTCGATAACTTTCACAACGTAGCTTATCATAGCGATGTGCCTTTGTTGGGTTCATCTTTCATTTCCCAATACTTCTTAATGCAGTTAGCCAAAAGCGAAGGTGTTACGGTAGCGCTGGATGGGCAGGGCTCTGATGAATACCTGGGTGGTTACCTACATTCTTTTTATCGCTTAATAGGGCAGGATTTCAGGGCGCTGAAATTTAAAAAGGGTATGAAGCTGTTGGGTGCACACGTAGCTATGGAAAACTACAGCAAAGAAAAGCGCAAAGACATTTTAAAGAAAAGTGCTTTCTGTGCTGTGAGTAATGAGAACCGGGTGTATAATATGGAGTATATGCCGCTTAGTAAGTTTACTAAGAACGATGGGGTAGAGGATATTGACTTTGCTACTGTAACCGGCGATAAGTTCAACAACTTCCTGTATCACTTGCTGATGAACTCTACGCTGCAAACATTATTACATTACGAGGATAGAAACTCGATGGCTTTCTCTATAGAATCGCGGGTGCCTTTCTTAGACCACCGGTTGGTTGAGTTTGCTTTTACGCTAATGCGCGAAGACCGGATTAGCGACCAGGCCGAAACCAAATACATTTTGCGTGAAGCATTGCGCCCGATTTTACCAAAGGCAATTGCCGAGCGAAAAGATAAAAAAGGGTTTGTAACTCCCGGCGAGGTGCAATGGCTAAACGGGCCGCTTAAGTTTTTGCTGGATATAGATTATGAGCAGTTTCATTGGTTAAAGGCGGATAAGCTGCGCGAAACGGTAGAGCAATATAAGCGCGGCGATACCAGTAAGGCCAAGTTTGTATGGCGCCTTGCCTGTGCCGATTACTGGCTCAAGAATTTCAATTAGTAGTATTGATTAAAAGCATAAACACAAAGGTTTGAATTTCGATATAACATCTGTATTGATTATTGCTGGCAAAAGCATTGCTATTTACCTGTTTATTGTGTTCGCCATACGTTTGTTTGGCAAAAAGGAAATAGCCCAGTTGTCGGTAGTGGATCTGGTATTTATCCTGCTTATAAGCAACTCTGTGCAAAATGCAATGGTAGGGCCAGACAACACCCTACTTGGTGGTATCGCTGCGGCTACGGGCTTATTTGTTATAAATTATATTTTGAAATTTATCATGCACCGGTTTCCTTCTTTCAATAAAATCATAGAA
>DATGXP010000757.1:0-3530 GCA_035298845.1 Chitinophagales bacterium | reverse complement strand
GCGCGAATATAAACTTACGGGCTTTATCTCGCTATCACCAGCTTCCTGTCCACTCCATTTACTCTTAAAAAATAAAGCCCGGTATTCCATTGGGCGGTAGATAGGCGATAGTTAGTAGCAGCAGGTATAGCCTCGAATATTTTGCGGCCGGCTATATCAAAAACGTCGAGCGTGGTTTTTGCTTCTGCAAACAAAGGGCAAGAAACCGTCACCATATCTTCTGCCGGGTTAGGATAAACTGCCAGTTGCATACTTGCTGCCAGCACATCATCTACATTGCTTACCACCACCGTTTGCTGCACAATGCAGCCGGAGGGATTTTTTACATAGATAGTATATGTGCCGTCAGCCGGTATGCTAAAGGTAGCTGTGGGCTGCCAGTTAACACCATCGATAGAATACGACAGGGGGTCGTTAGCAGCATTGGCTATAGCGGTAATACTACCGGTATTGCCGTTAACCGGAGGGTTAATGGCTACCGAATTAAGCTTAAGCGTATCGGGATAGTGCAACTCTGCTGTAGCCAGGCGGCTGCAACCAGTAGCTGTATCTATTACAGTCACGGTATAAAAACCGGGTTCAAGATTTTGAACATTTGTTTCTGTTAATCCATTCGACCATAAAATATTTGCATCTGCCAGGTTTAATGAATCGCTGTTTACGGCCAGCGCACCATCATTTACACCTTTGCAGGTTATAGCTTCTTTATCAATGCCAATACTAAAACTGCACGAGTCGCAGTTATACTGTTTTACATTCATTACCGCGCGGTACAAATTCAAACGGCCATTGCTAACCGTAAGATTATTTAAGGGGGAGGTCCACTCGGCAGCCTGCAGCAAATAATCTTTCATAAGTAAAGCTACAGAGTCCGGCTGCTCGTGGTATTTATCTATCAGCCCCTGGCAGGCTGCGGCATACATAGCCGCAATAGTACCAGCCACATGGGGTGCGGCCATAGATGTGCCGCTGTTGTATTTATACGAATTGGGGTATACCGTAGAATAAACATTAAAGCCCGGTGCACCCAGGTCAATGTTTACTTTGCCAAAAGCGCCGTTTTTCACTTCTGTCATAGATGTGCTGGTAACACCTATCATATAGTTGCTGGGGCAAGTGGTGGGCATATCGCCTTCCACATCTACATTTAAAATAGTGTTATTGGTAGCTGCCGCGCTCAGTATTCCTTCGTAGCCCATAGTATCGTACATAGCGCACCATATGGGGTAATCGGCAGGCCCCGCATCATCTACCCCAAAGCTGGAATTAGTAGCTACCACAAAAGCCCCTTTGCTTTTAAAAGTGTTGTTATACAGGCTGCGCATAGCTATTATGTAGTCATACGACTTTATAACATATGCTTCGGTAAAAGAGGAGCCGAATATGGGTAGTATCTTTACGCCGCGGCACACACCGGCTATGCCCTTACTGTTGTTGGTAATGGCACCCGCAATACCGGCACAGTGCGTGGCATGGTCTGTTATAGGCGAGCTTGCCCAGGCTACGTTGCCATTGTCATCAAATACATTCCAGCCACTTACATCATCTATATATCCATTGGCATCGTCATCTATGCCATTGCCTGCTACTTCATTTCTGTTTACAAAGTAGTTGATGTCTTCGTGGTTCATATCAAACCGCTTATCAATAATGGCTACTACGATAGTATCGCCATCTACGGTTACATTATTTGTATCTATATCCCAGGCCTGGGTGGCATCAATATCTGCACCGGGTATGCCCGATGATTGGCCGGTGTTCAACAACCCCCACTGCAATCCAAAATCAGTATCGTTAGGTATAGAGCGGTCTTTTATACGATGGTTAAACTGCGCCAGCTTAATATGCGGGTTACGTTTCAGGACAAGTAAAAACTCTTCGGGCAAAATGGTAGTGCTGCGTTCCAGTAAATAAATGCCCATACGCACCGACAGGCATTCTTTATTTACAGCCTGGCCTGCAATGCCTGGCTCTGCCAGCGCCTGCTCAATTTTATGCCCAGGCTTAAGCATTACAATAAACTGGTTCAGCACCCGGTTATCATCCTCTTCAAATTGTGCCGATAAAATTCCCGGCACAAATAGCAGCAGCCATCCTAAAAGCACCAATTGGCCTTTTATAGCAGCCCCTTTGGCAACAACACTATTTTTCATGGTTTAAAATTAGCACAAAAGCTATCCCTTTCTTAGCAAGACGGGCTTTTTATGCCGATGACTGTCATAGAAATGTAAAAATCCTTACCCCAGCACATTCCGCTCTATCCATTCGTGCGCCATTTTCATTACCTCTTCACTATCCCATTTGGTTTCTATATCCGGCAGGGCCATAATGCTGTCCAGCAGTTCGCTTTGCTTTTTGCCGCGTCGCTGCGCCTCGGCGTACGATAAATCGCTAAAAGTCACCATGGCATAATGGGTCATAAATTTATCGCCATAAGCCTGCGCTATCTTCTTTTCAATTTTAAGGCGTAGCTGAAAATCTTCGCGTCCGCTCAGGTCGCGCATCTCTACAAAATTGTAGAGCGCCAAATCGGCTATAGCATCTGCATTGGGTTTGCGCTGCTCCTGAAATTTAGCCAGTGCCTCGTCCCAATTCTCGTTAGTAGCGGTAAGTATATCATCCAGTTCGCTCACATCTTCAAAACCGCAGTTCATGCCCTGCCCGTAAAATGGCACTATGGCATGGGCAGCGTCGCCTATCAGGCAACTTTGATTCACTTTCCACGGAAAGGATTTAACCGTAACCAGCGATGAGGTTGGGTTCTCAAAAAAATCGGTCTGCAACTCGGGCATCAAGGGCACCGCATCGGCAAAATTCTTTTTAAAGTAAGCTTCTACCTCGCTGGCGTTATTAATCTGCGAAAACGAATTTTCGCCTTTAAACGGGGCAAACAAGGTAACTGTAAAACTGCCATCCAGGTTTGGCAGGGCTATCATCATAAAACTTTTGCGCGGCCAAATGTGCAGGGCATTTTTCTCAATAGCATGTTTACCGTTTTTGGCAGGTATGGTTAGCTCCTTATAACCATACTCCTCGTGCTGCTGGCTAAGGTTAAAGTTGGGGGTCTTTTGCATTTCGTAGCGCACTTCGCTGTAAGCACCATCGGCGCCAAAGATTACGTCCGATGTTACTTCGGAAATGCTTTCGGTAGCCAGGTTTTCGAAGGTAAGGTGTGTTTTGGCAAAATTTATTTTAGCGCAGCGCTCGTTAAAGTAAAAATTGACGCCTGTAAACGTATCAGCCTTCTCTACCATTATCCGGTTCAGGTCGCCACGCGATACCGAGTAGATAGCCTGGTCTTCATTTCCATAGGGAAAGAAAGAAGTATTGCCCTCAGTATCGTGTATTACACGCCCTTTCATGGGTATGGCTATCTTCTCTACCGCCTTATCCAGCCCTGCTTTTTTCAGGGCCTTCCACCCGCGGTGGCTAAGTGCCAGGTTTATTGACCGGCCGCCTATATAACCAGCCGTGCGCATATCGGGCCGGCGCTCATATACGTTTACATTATGTCCGCGTTTGCTCAGGTA
>DATGXP010000756.1:0-1910 GCA_035298845.1 Chitinophagales bacterium | reverse complement strand
TTTTTGCTCAAAAATTATTTGATTTATTAACTAAGCTTATCCATTCTTATTGCGAAATTTACAGCCTTCAAATTTTAAATACTGTATTCGCTTTATGAAAAACATCACCCTACTGTTGCTGCTGGCAGCTACCCTCCCATTATTTGCCCTGGATAACCCCAAAGGCCACAAGATTGTTTCTTACACCCTTTGGAAAACAGTTAGTAAAGGCGAACTGGCAAAAAAAATGAAGGATAACCATGTGCCCAAATCTTTGCTAAAGGCTAAATACGATGTAGATATTTATGATGTGCAGTACGTATCACACTGGCACGATGGCACCGAGATACTTGCTTCGGGCTTATACTTTGTACCCCGCGGTGTAAACAAAGCCATGCCGCAGGTAGCCTACCATCATGGCACGCGGGTGCAAAAAGGCAGAGAGAACCACATTGATGGCGAAAGTTACTTGTGCCTGGGCCTGGCCGTAGATGGCTACCTGGTGCTTAAGCCCGATTATATTGGCCTCGGCCATGGCGAAAAATTCCACCTATACCAGCAATATAAATCGCTGGGACAGTCTACAGTAGATTTTCTTTTTGCCGCCCGTGAGTTGAATGACTCATTGGGGGTAAAGGCAAATAAGCAGTTGTTTCTCACCGGTTACTCTGAAGGGGGCTATGCAGCTATTGCAGCTAATAAGGTAATACAGGAAAGCTATTCGAAAGACTTTACAGTAACAGCTGCCAGCGGCAACAGCGGCGCCTACGATATGGGTGGCGTGCAGAGCGAGGTGATGTTCAAAAAGTATTCTAACCCGCATTATTTACCCTATATACTAAAAGGGTTTAATGAGGTTTATAAGATAGTTCCTAATGTTGCCAGTATATATAATCCACCTTTCGACTCTATTATACCGGTAATGTTTGATAGCGGCCGGAGATTAGGGGATATAGATAAGGTACTGCCCGAAGTGCCTAAAGATATGGTGCGCGATACTTTTGTGCAGCTATATGTAAACGACCCTAATTTCCCTATGCGCAAAGCCCTCGCCGATAACAGCCTTTGCGACTGGAAACCCGAAAACCCGGTACAGCTTTGCTACTGCAACAACGATGAGCAGGTTACTTACCGCAACTCGTTTGTAGCCCGCGATGGAATGAAGAAGGCCGGAGCCAAACATGTAACGCTACGCAATGGCGGTAAAAAATACGGACATTACAAGTGCGCCATCTTCGCCAGTATGTATAGCAAACTTTACTTCGATAGTTTCCGCAAGGGCAGTAAGTATGGTCGCAAGGGTAACGCTGGCAAGCGTTTTATGCTTGCTATTGCCAGGCTGGCTATAAAGCCGTAAGCAGGAAATTATGTTCCGTACAAAGGTCTTACAGTCTGAAAAATATTTTAAACCAAAAACTGCTGCCATTATAGCCTTTGGTATATGTGGCATCGTAGGGCTAATATGCCTTAAACGCCATGTTTTGTTTCACCTGTTAGGTATCGATGACATTGCTGATATGGCATTGACTTTGGGTATTGGTATGGGGGTTATAAGTATAGCTACGGTGTTTACACGGCGAAGGTATGTTTCTACCGGATACCTTGAACTAACCAGTGAGCAAATTGTAATAGAACGGAAGGAGGACAAACAAAAATATGATTTAAGAGAGCTCACAATATGGATAACCCGTAGCCCCTACTATGCTGGTGATATAGAGGGCGGGCCGCGTAACTATTTTTTCGGCGATAACTGGCTGGAGTTTGACTGGAAAGGAAACAGGCAAAGGTTTGAATTTGCCATCGACTCTCACTATAAAAGCAATCAGCTATTAAAGCTTTTAGATTTATGGAAAGCCAAAGGCGTGGACTATTATTTTAAACAGCAACCAGATTTTTTTCGCCGCGGGGATGATTAGCTGCTGTTAGGATAT
>DATGXP010000755.1:0-2757 GCA_035298845.1 Chitinophagales bacterium | reverse complement strand
TAATCTTTTTATTTCGTGCGATTCTAATAGTAGGGCCATTAATTCGCTGCCGCAAACTTCGAAATGTATAGCGTGTATGGTACGCATAAACTCCTGTTTCTGCTTAGCGGCAGAGTTGTTGGAGAAATGGCTGCTCACTCTTTTTTTTATATCCTTAGCCTTGCCAACATATACTACCTTACCCTTGCTATCTTTAAAGTAATAAATACCCGGTGCACTTGGTAGTGTTTCAAATTGTTCTTTGGGCACATTTGGGGGCAGGCTTTGTTCCTTGGAGTTTTTCTTCAACGATTTTTGTATAAGGTCCTCGGTATCGCGCTCCAGCAGCATTTCGAACAACTTTACTGTAGCACGTGCATCCCCACCGGCCCGGTGGCGGTCATCTATTTCTATACCCAAAAAGCCGCAAATTTTTCCTAGTCCATAAGATGAAGCACCGGGAAAAATTTTCCGGCTTAAGCGGATGGTGCAAAGTTTCTTCGTGTTAAGCTCATATCCATTGGCGGCTAAGTGGGTTTTTATAAAAGAGTAATCGAAGTTAACGCTATGGGCTACAAACACACGGCCGGCCAGTATGCCCCATATATCGGCTGCTACTTCGGCAAATGTGGGGGCATCTGCTACCATTTCATCGGTAATACCAGTTAGTCCCTTTATATAGTAAGGTATTTTGTAGCCGGGGTTTATTAGTGTTTCATACACCTGCGTAACCTGTTTCCCATTGTGTACTTGTATAGATATTTCGGTAATGCCGTTGCTTGCTGCATGGCCTCCGGTAGTTTCAATATCTACAATTGCATATTCCATTTAACAACTCCCGCTTTATCGGGTACCGAATTTAAAAAGGAAGTTTTTATTAACCCCATGATTTCTACATTAGATTGAGACTGTTGTTAACAATGTTGGTGAATAAAACTGTAGCTAGTACGATACTTAAGTTTTATCCCAGCTGTTTTTCAAAACATACGCTGTTTTCTACTCCAGCGTACTGACCATAGTTAGGTATAGCTGAATAACCACACTTTTGATACAGGGCGATCGCCTCGGGTTGTTTTTTGCCTGTTTCAAGTATGCATTTTTTAAATCCAAGTTCAGCTGCCCATTGCTCTAAAGCCAAAAGTACCAGGACTGCTAATCCTTTCCCTCTAAGTTCCGGCATTGTATACATGCGCTTTATTTCAGCAGAATTTTGATCAAAATCTTTAATGGCTCCACATGCTACTGCTTCATTTTCAGCATATAAAAGAATAACATGGTTTATGCCACGGATTTTATTGAACTGGTGGTAAAAAGAATGCTCTGCGCCATCACGTATTGCTAATTCAGCATCCAGATGATTTACCAGGTCGGCAAAATCCCGGTTACTGCTGTCGGTCTTTATTAATCTATGCATTCTGACAGATTTTGTTGTCCTAAAAACGATAAAATAGATTTAATAAGGTGTTCGGAATCCTATTTTTTACTTCTTTTCGTTTGCTGCTAAAGCCATTTTTCATTGGCGTATAACCTATGGTTAACATTCAAAAGCCATTTGGGCTACCTAAAAATCGGAAAAAAATGATTTTTGAATGTACTATCCTCAATGCACATTCGCACCCGATGTGGGAAAATACGCTATTTATGCGCCCCATTTTAATACACACGAAGTAAAAAGTTTAATTGAAAACCTGTATGAAGAAAATTCTATTTTTTCTGTTGGCGATAGCATCTTTTGTAACGAGTGGCGCCCAATCTGTAACCATTACGCAACCCAATGGCAGTGAATTATTGTATGGCTGCCAGAGCTACCAGATTAAATGGAATGCCACGGGTGTTTCTAACAACTGGAACATTGATTATTCGTTGAATAGCGGTGCCATCTGGACCTCGGTGGCCAGTAATCTCGCTATTTCTCCGGTTTCTGGTGTGTATAGTTACACCTGGACGGTGCCTATGGTGAGTTCGCCTACGGTATTGGTACGTGTGCGCGATTATATAGATACGCTGAAACAGGATGTGAGCAATACCGTATTTACGGTGCAACTGCCTATTACCATTACTGCGCCCAACGGCGGCGAGGTATGGCAGGGCTTATCGCAGCAAACTATTGCCTGGGTGCCGGCCGGAACTTCAGGAGTGTTTAATCTTTCTTATTCAATTAACAACGGTTCATCGTGGAGTACTATAGTTAACAACATATCGGCCAATAACTACCTCTGGACTGTTCCTAATAACCCATCTACCCAGAGTTTGGTGCGCGTGGCGGACGCCACCACCAGTTGCCAGGTAGATATATCCAATGCTGTATTCGAAATATCGGCAGCCACGCCTATACTTACTTCACCCAATGGCGCCGAAGTGTGGAACATCAACAGCAACCAGAATATTACCTGGAATACCGCAACTTTTCACAGCACAGTAAAACTGGAGTACAGCACCGATAATGGTGTGAATTATAACCTGATTACAAATAATGCCCCTAATACTGGCCTGTATGTATGGAATATACCTAACACACCTTCTACACAAGTATTGGTGCGTGCCAGCAATACATCCGGCTCTTCTGTCTTTGATATTAGCAACGCAGTGTTTACAATCCGCCAACCTACTAATTTTATTACGGCACCTAACGGCGGCGAACAATGGAGGGCCTACAACACTTACGACATTACCTGGAATGTCAATTTTGCATCGGATGTAAAAATTGAATATTCGGTAAACGGTGGCAGCACATGGACAAGCATCATCAATAGCACACCAAACACTGGTACCTATAGC
>DATGXP010000754.1:0-4398 GCA_035298845.1 Chitinophagales bacterium | reverse complement strand
GGGCCACCTCTTTAAGGCCTGTTTGGTAAACATCTTCTGCGCTCATATCAGTAGTGGTATGAAAACGCAATTGGGCATTGTAATAATCGTCGCCATTGGGCAGGCTCCATGCACCCTTCTCGCCATTGGCTTTTGCTTTGGGTTCAATGGTTAACCAGTAATCGAGCAGGCGCTGGTAACTGCTTTTTACAGTAGTGCGTATAGTTTCGGCGGCTTGCGCTTTTAGCATGCCTTTTACCGAGCCATCTGTTTTAAGGGCATCTACCTTAGAAGAGAAATCGCTAAGCAACACGTTGTTTTCGTCCTTCTTATCGCAGTTGGCTATAAAAGTTTTTAAATCTTCGGTTACATATTTAAAAGTAAAGTAGGGTGGAATAACGCCTATGTCTTCGCTCTTTTTAAGATTAACCAGTGTTTGGTCAAATACCTTATCTATCTTTTTCAACCGGCTTAGGTAAGCCTCGGCATCGGTAACCGAATCTACACGGTGAACGTTTACCAGGAAAGCGGGCAGGTCGTTATGTATGCCGCCCATCTGTGTAATTTCGAAACCATGGTGGCGCCATTTATTGCCTTCTTCCCAGCGCTTAATGTCTTCTTCAAACATGCGCACGCTTAACTTTGTCTGCGCATCTAAGGCATCGAGGTTGAAGTTCTTTTTAATAGAATCTATTACCGCTTTTGAAATGGCCAGTTCTTTATCGGCGTTCTCATCGCTGCGGTCGCTCCAGCTGTCATAACCCGTTTTAAGCCCCAGCGAAGAAGCCTGCTCGGGGTTGCGGGCAATAGCTTCGTCGTATTTAAGGTCGAAGAAATCGTTTACCTTTTTCGATTCGGCGGCAATTTCTTCGGCACTGTATGTTTTAGTCTGGTTTTTCATATTGCAGGATGCTAAGAGAATGAGAAGATATATGGGAAAGTGTTTCATGTGTACTGATGTGTTTTTGCTTTACTATGAAGGTTATACCGATGCTACGCCATTAATTTTGCAAAGCCAGCTAAGGTGCCCGGCGTGCATACCCTCGTGGCGAATGCAGTGCTGAATCATCATCCGGTTAGTTTTAATACCGCCGAATCCAAAACCAAAGGCGTTCTCCTCTCCCATCTTTTCATCGGTAATGGTAAGCAGGTGTGCATGTGCATTTTCGTGGCCTTGTTTAAGTAAATCGAGCAGGTATTTCATATCCGGCTTTTCTTCGTGCAGGTTACCGGCAGAGCCTAATTTATAATTATCCAGCCAGGGCAAATCGAAGCCCTTGCCACCGGTGGCTTTTACAATTAAAAAATCTTCGGCCCACACCAGGTGCGCTGCCAGCCAGGCTGCCGAGTTAAGTTTTTGCCCGTTGGTTTCCCATTGCATATAGGGGTCGGCGTTTTTCAATAAACTGAAATACCATTTGGTAAGGTCGCGTACCTTTTGAAAAGTATCGGCCAGTAAAATTGCTTCGTTATTCATGGCGTGTGTTTTGGCAAAACGAAGATGGAAATTTATAGCAGAACAAAAATGCGGGGCGGTTAATGGAGTGTTAATGAAAATACATGCGGCCACTAATGCACGATTGGTGATTAAAGACCCAACTACCGGCGGTTAAAACCACCGGCAATTTGATAAGCGGAATATTTGTTTAAACACGGGCTAAAACCCGAAAGACAAACTACATTGCACATTCGCTATTTTATATTCTACTTAGCACCCTAAAACCATAACACTATGTACGGAGAATTTTTAGATACTATAAATAACTGGCAGCCGGAAATTGAACTGACAGTTAAAGCCAGGTTTATACAGCGCGGTACCAATGCCCCTGTAACCGGAGAGGAATACACGGCACGCTTATACGATAAAGATTTGTTCAGCGATGATGATTACCTGGGCCATGCGCAGCTGGATGCCAATGGTGAAGCACACATACATTTCTTTCCTACCGATTTAACCAATCATGATTTGGGTTTTGAAAGATTGCCTGATTTATACATCCTGCTTTTTAAAGATAACCTGGTGCACTTTCAAACCAAGGCATGGGATAATGTGGATTTTGAAAAACTTGCCAAGCTGGATAAAAGCGAAGGGCAGGTATTGGACTTTGGCACTTTCCTGATTGACTAATACGCCTGAAAAGACACCGGTAGCGCATGGCTTGCCATGTGCTACCGGCATAGATGAATGTAGTTGAGCATATACCGCTATGCTTCGTCTTTAGTGGTTTTTACCAGGCCTATGCCCGATATAAAAAATACCAGCCCCAGTATACCATATACCAGCAGCGAACGTATATCGCGCATATTACCACCAGTGGTGGCAAAAACTACGGCCGCATAAATTAATCCGGCTATACCCAGTAAGGTAAGTATTGCGCCAAATATTCTCTTAATATTCATAAATGTGTGTTTGGCATACACTTGTCAATATACGTGCCGAAGGCGCGTTTGCCGAAAATGGGGAAATGCTTATAAACAGCTATGCAGTAGCTGTTTCGGGCATGTTGGCCAGCCGGTTAGACCTTAGCTCTTCGGCATAGGTTGTTTTGTTAAGGCAGGCCCGGCACCAGATAAGCAGGTTGAAATCGAGCAGGTAGTTAAAGTCTTCCTGCCTGCGCTCCTGATTTACCTTTTCCAGCCATGGCAGCATATCGGCCAGCAGCTCTTGCTTTTCAGTTTTTGGTAAACCATGCTGCAGTTTGCTTAGGTAAGAAATTACCTGTTTCAAATAATCGGAAACAATGTTATTCTTCTTTATGAAATACTGGGTATTGTTCAGCGCACTTTCCATAAGCGAAAGATTGTTTTGCTCGTAGTGCACCAGGGCTACCAGCAGGCGCGCATAGGCAGGCACGGCCATAAAGGATACGTTTTCGTGTGCAATGGTTTTTTCTAACCAGTGCAGGCATTTATCGCGGTCGCCGACCACGTAAAACAATATGCTGAGGTAAAAGCAACTCATCATATTATTGTTGCCAATTAGTGGATTGTTGCAGGCCAGTAAATTATTTTCGGCATCCAGTACTTCGGCATGCTCCATTTTTCGCTGCTGGCTTATTACGGTAAGGTACATCAGCTGGTTTTTGCTGTATAGCTTTTGGCGGTAAATTTCCAGGGCAGGATCTTTAAAACGGGTACTATGCAATACGTGCAGCTGATGCTCGGCTTCGTCCATCAGCTCCATATTAAGCGCTATAAGAATGATATTGCTTATGTTGGCGAGATACTGGGAAGTAACCTTTGTATCCAGCTCTATCTCCTTAAACATTTCATTGGTTAACTTAAGATACTTCAGCGCATCGTTATCATCGCTGATGATGCAGGAGTACAGGTAAAGGGCTGTGTAAATCTTGCCTTTGCTATGGTAACCCCAGTTAAGGCCCTCGGTAAAATAAGGGTGATTTTTTACGGCATCTGCTTTAGCCTTTATTTCGGCGGTTAATGTGCCTACGCTGATTACTTCATCAAAAATCACCTTCATTTCGTAGGTCATCTCCTCCAGCACCAGTCCCTTTTGTATCTGCTCGTTAACCTCTTTTACTTCTACCTTAATAGCCTTGATAGCTTCTACCGGGTACTTAGCTATGTGCCTTATCATCAGGCTCATTTTGGTGGCCTTAAACTGGTACTCCATCGAAATATTGTAACTCTGTTGAGCCTTGCGAATGCTATCGTTAATCAAATCCATAGCCTGGTCGTCCAGCCCCTTATCCATCAGGTTCTGTACGTCCAGCAGGTTTTCGGTCAGCTTATAGTTGGTATTGTTAGCCGTGTGGTAGCTACGCAGGCAGCGCATAAGCTGGGCATACAGGTAATTTTTCTGCGCGCTCAGGTTAAATTTTTTGTCGCCTTTGGCAAAGTGCTTTTTAATGGGCTCCTCGTTGTATTCGTCCGCTTTATCGAGCAGGTCGAATAATTTGAGATAGTCATTACCGGTTGATTTTTCGCCGTAGCGGGCCGCAAATTTCTTGAAATAGCCCTTTTCGTTCTTATCCAGCGATTTTACCAGTAAAAAAAGATTGTCTACCATGGTTCGAGATTTATCACTTAACGGGTACAACCAATTGAATTTCAACACAAAACAAATATCCTTTTCAGCATTTTGAGCCCTTCAACTCCCTAATTAAAGGTAATAATTATTTTAAAACTATTAACATGTTATAGCATATTTGACAAGCGAAAATTATCAACCATGAGAAAATTATTCCCCATACTATTTCTTTTGGCAGTGTGCTGCCTGCCGGTTTCACTGTTTGGCCAGAATGAAGTAACGGTTACGGCGCAGGTTACGCCTCCCTACTCACCTTATCTGTCTACGTATGTGGACCAACCCAACAAGGTGATAGTAACCCTGATAAATACTACCAACCAAACGCAAAACCTGCGCCTGTGGATACGCATATCGGGCGACAACGGCAT
>DATGXP010000753.1:0-2264 GCA_035298845.1 Chitinophagales bacterium | reverse complement strand
GGTAGTAAACACCGAGGCAAAGCTAAAGGCAGATGGCTTTGGCAAAAATCCGTTGTATGGTGTGTTTGTGGCAGAGGCTGCCGATACCAACGAGATTATAGGTATGGCGCTTTACTATACTGCCTACTCTACCTGGAAAGGCAAAATGCTTTTTCTGGACGACCTGGTGGTAACCGAAAGCTACCGCCGCTATGGCATAGGACGAAAACTGATAAACGAGTTTTTGCTGGAAGCCAAAAACCAGGAAGTTAATCAGGTGCGCTGGCAGGTACTTGACTGGAACGAGCGGGCCATCGAATTTTACAAAAGCCTGAACGTGCAGTTTGACTCAGAGTGGATAACCGTGAAAATGAGCAAAGAGCAGATTGCAGACTACCTTAAATAAGCGGCCATTAGCGATTTGCATGCAACGCGATTATAATAAACAGTGTATTTCATTTTAATCTAAATACTAACTACTCAATACCATCTACAATGCAGGTTTACAAATTCGGAGGGGCATCAGTTAAAGATGCAGCCGCAGTAAAAAATGTGACATCTATTTTAAAAGAAAACAACTTTAACGAGAAGGTGGTGGTAATATCTGCCATGGGCAAAAGCACCAATGAGTTAGAGAATGTAATAAACCTCTACTATGCCGGTAAGCAAGAATGGGAAACTGCCCTCAAAGGCCTTTTTGATAAGCACGTTGCCATCATCAACGAACTATATGGCGATAGCGACAAAACAAAGGCCATAGAAGATGTAAAGCAATTGATAGATGCCTCGGCTAAGTTTTTAAAAGAGAACACTTCGCGCAACTATAACTACATCTACGACCAGATTGTTTCGCTGGGCGAATACATATCTACTACCATAGTAAGCGATTACGCCAACTCTATAGGTTTAAAGAATACCCTGCTGGATGTAAAGCAGGTGCTGTTTACCGATAATGCCTACACCGAAGGTAAGGTTGATTTTAAAAAGACTGAAGAAGCCATCAGCAAGAAGGTAACCGAACTGGTTAAGACCGGCTTTGTAATTACGCAGGGTTTTGTAGGCAGCACGCCCGAGGGTTTTGCTACCACCCTGGGCCGTGAGGGTTCAGATTACACAGCCTCTATATTCGCCTATTCGCTTAACGCCGAGCGCATGACGGTATGGAAAGACGTTGAGGGCATTATGAATGCCGACCCTAAGGAGTTTCCCGAGG
Organism: Chitinophagales bacterium; assembly: GCA_035298845.1. Lineage (GTDB taxonomy): Bacteria > Bacteroidota > Bacteroidia > Chitinophagales > LD1 > Bog-950. The sequence goes on along the minus strand of DATGXP010000753.1, from coordinate 1,072 downwards.
CGCAGTTTATAAGCGAACTTACCTTCCACGAGGCAATAGAAATGACTTACTACGGTGCCAGTGTAATACACCCTAAAACCATTAAGCCGATACAGAATAAGAACATACCGCTGGAGGTTCGCTCGTTTGTAAACAGCGGCAAGCGTGGTTCGGTTATCAGCGCCAATGCCAATACCAACTTTTTGCCACCTATATTAATATGGAAACGCCAGCAGGTGCTCCTCTCCTTCTCGGCCAAGGATTTTTCTTTCATTGCCGAAGACCACCTAAGCAAAGTGTTCAGCACCTTTGCCGAAAACCGCCTGCGCATTAACCTGATGCAGAACGCGGCTATCAGTTTCTCTATAGCTGTAGACTTTAAGAAAGAGAAAATTGAAAATGTGATAGAAGCCCTGCAAAACGACTTTAGCATTACCCGCAACGATGGCCTCAGCCTTCTTACCATCCGCCATTACAACCCGGGCATTATAGAGAAGCTTACAAAAGACAAGGATATCCTTATCCGCCAGATTAGCCGCGCTACACTGCAGGTTTTGATGAGAGAGTAAAATTCATTAAATTGCCAATATTGTTCTCCGTAGTATAAAAATGCCGAAAATGAAAAATCTTGTTCTATTGGCAATACTATTCCTGATTTGTAATACAGGCTACGCGCAAAGTGTTCCTACGGTAGGCGAAGTCTACAACTTTGAAATAGGGGACGAATTTACATACCAGGGAGGTAGCAACAGTTCTACTTTGGGCAATCACACTAGTAGCGAGTGGGTAGGTATAACCCTTATAACTAATAGAATAGATAGCTTTGACAATAACAGCCAATTGGTTGCAATAACCTACACTAAAAGTTTTAAAAAATTTGACACAATTTCCCAGTACCATCAAGGTACTTCCTGGAATGACATTACGAATACCGCCATTGAAAATGATATTACTTATACCAATTTATCTGACCCCGTTTTTTCCGTATGCAATATACAGGATGTTGCCTGCGATGATACCTCCTATATAAATCAGGTTACCATACAAGATTCTATTCTTGTTACCAATTTTATAAAGGATAACCGATATAATG
>DATGXP010000752.1:0-3229 GCA_035298845.1 Chitinophagales bacterium | reverse complement strand
AACGCCGTGAGCATTACTTCGTCGGTTTGCTTAAAAAACTCAAGCGGGCTTTTATTTCCCAAAAATTTAAGAAGTAACGAATAAGTGCCAAACTGGTGCAGCGCTAATGCCGCTATTACCACCAATACATATTTACCCAGGGCCAGCATTACGTCCCACCCGGTAGTAGAAATAAGCACAAACAACAGCGAAGCTACGCCAAAAGGAGCTAGCTCCATAGCCATGCCTATTATCTTCATTATTACCTCGTAGAAACCTTCGATTGTGTTTCTAAAGGCTTCTGTCTTTTCGCTTTTTACGCTAATGAGTGCAATACCTATCATCAGTGCAAAAAACATTACGGCCATAATGCCACCACCCCTATAGGCAGGGTTAAAAGCGTTAACCATATCCTCTAAAGGATTGCGCGGCACAATAGAAATGATAACATCCGTTACGCTACGTTGAGGCGTGTTGCTGGCCGTTTCGGTAATAGTCTTTAGCTTATCAGCATACTGCGATACAAGTTTTTGCCGGCTTTCTTCCGGTATACCACTTCCGGGTTTAAATACAGAAACCATGGTAATACCTATAATAACGGATATGATAGAAACACAAACGGTATAAACAAGGGTGCGGATACCTATGCGGCGCAGGTTCTTTAAATCGGAAAATTCGCCGGTGCCCACTATAAGCGCGCAGAATATGAGCGGAATAACCATCATAAAAATAAGGCGCAGAAAAAGATCGCCTACCGGCTTTACCCACACATTAATAGCGGCAATAGTTTCCGAGCCCACGCCAGCCAATTGCACAACAGCCCCAAGCACTATACCTATAAACATTCCCACCAAAATTCTATAATGCACCGGAATACTTTTCATCAGTTAAAGATTTATACTATTGGCTAATTCAAAATTACTGCGTGAAGAAAACAAATACTATTTCACTTCCACTTCCACCGCCGTTGAATTTATCGGCGGCGGAAAATTATCCTGCGTAGCAGATATAAATATCCGGTATTGGCCGGGCTTAACAGGCGGTTTAACTTTTACCTCAGCCTGCCTTGTGGCAAGCACGGGTTCCAGTAGGATATCTGTTTCATAATCGCCCAGTTTTGTCTTTCCCTCGTAAATACGGTAGGTAAGTCTGGAGTATTCGTTGGGCAAGGGATGGTCTTTATAAGGCGAAACTACTTTCACAGGAACTACAATTTCGCTACCCGTGGTTGCCGTATATGCTTTTTTAAACGGAGTAATAACCACTTTATACCAGGATAAAAAGCTATCTACCACAAAGCCATCGAAATTAGTAGCGCGTGTTATCAGCTTGTCATGTGTTTTAGCCCCATCGGGCATAAAACCCCAATAAGTGCATACATACACTTCTTTGTTTTGAATATCATCTTCGATATTCAGAAGATTATACTGACTCCTACGCATCTCCACCTCGGTGGTACTAAAAGCTGTTTTACCTGTATAAAAGGTATACTTGGATGCCTTTTGATACGAACTTAAAAAAACTACTGGTCGGTTAACAGCATGCACGGCAATTGTATCAGCCCATTCTTTCCAATGTTGCGTTTCAGATTGTATGCCTAAATAGTTTTTAGTAAACGAGGTGCCATAATGCACTCTAAGCCCTATAATACTTAGAAGAGAAACAGGCAATAAGAACAAAAGCCAACGTGCGGGCTTAGGATTAACCTCGAAGAACCGGTAGCATAATATGGTTAATGGTATAACATTCGCAATAGTCCAGTTGGCCTCGGTACGGCCTTTAAAACTACTAATGAGGAAAAACAAATACGTACCCCATAACTGAAACTGCAAAGCACGCTGAAACTTGTTTTTTGCTTTATACTTAACTGCAGCATATAGCAAAAGTAAACCGGCCGGTATACCTGCCAGTATTAGCTGCCCTGCTACATAGTCGGTGGTTCGCATCCAGCTATATACCTCGCGTGAACGCTCGAATAAATGAAACCGGAAGGTAGGGAAATCGTTTTGCCACTGCCACCATAAATGCGGCGTAAACATTAACACACCGGTAAAGCAAGCCAGGTAAAATGTTTTGCGCCTAAGTAATTGCAGGTTTGACAGCAGCACAAAAAAGATAACCAGTACGCCATGATACTTACTATAAAGCATGCAAGCCATACATGCACCTAATAAGACTGCTGTTGATACTGAATCATCATCCAGGTATTTTTGATATACCGCAAAAAAGCAAGCGGCAAAAAACAATAGTGGTATATCGGGCACGGCAAAAAAACCAAGGGCAAGCAGTGGTGTAATACTCAGCAATAGCACATAAAACAATTTCAGATTGGCCGGCTTTATTATATGATATAGCAGGTAAACAGTAGTAGCATTGGCCAATATAAAAAGCAACCTAACACCCAGCTCGGCATGCATTAGCGTATCGCCCAGCCTGATAAACAAGGCAACCATGGGTGGATGGTCGAAATAACCCCAGGCTAAATCTTTTGACCAAAGCCAGTAATATGCCTCATCGTGCAATAGCTCTGTAAAGAAACATTGAAGTACGTTTACAAGTACCAAACCAGCCAGAAAAATAAATAGTACCCTACCTTTTTGCATATTGTTTCAACATTCAACAATAAGGTTATTTGGGTGAAAATGCTATTGAACCCTTAACAGAGCCATTACCCTTGTAACCATGCTTAAGAGCATTACCGATTTTAAGCTATTTTTCAGTTCCAGTTATCAAGGATTCAAATTTTAGCCCTGCCATACCCTTCCTGAGGATTTTTAATTGCTAAAAGATTTTAAATAAATTCACAGGCAGTTATGTATCAGAATATAAGAGGCTGCGTTATAATATTGGTACGTGCTTTGAATTATAGCCCGTAAAACAAGCAACCTATGAGAACCTTACCGGTATTTTTGTTGTTATTTTGTTCTTTATCTGCCTTTTCGCAGTTAAAACAGCGTCCTGGCGTCGGATTAGCTCCCACTGCAACAGCAGACACCACCTTGCGATATATCAGTAGCGCCGATTTTAAAGACATAGACTCTACGCCTACAGTTAATTTAAGAGAAGTTAACGTTATAGCTTTTAAGAACCAGGAAGAATGGATGATGTATTACAAATACAAAAGCCGCATTCAAAAGGTAATGCCTTATGTTAAGATTGCGAACCAACTATATGCAGAGCTGAAAACGGAAAAAGAAAACGATAACAAACGCGGCTACCGCCACTACCGCAAAGATGTAGAGAAGGAGAT
>DATGXP010000751.1:0-4392 GCA_035298845.1 Chitinophagales bacterium | reverse complement strand
CCTACGTCTTCGCCAAAGGCAACCACGTTAGAATATTTGGTAAACATGGCATCAAAAGCATTGTTCAGTATTTCAAAACCGTTCAGCGTTTTTGAGTCGCTTCAATATTCTGCCGGCATAACTTCTACTTTCAAAGCGTTCTTATCCGTTTCGCTATGCAGGTGGCTGCTGTAGGTATGCTGGTATTTTTTCTGAAAATCTTTTAACCAATCCCGTAAATCATTCAGTGAAGAAAAATGCTGCCCGCGCAGTTTGCGCAATACAGTCTTACCGGTTTTAAGAATATCCTTACGCACCGGGTCTATCGCTGTTTGCAAACTGTTTATCAACTCCTGCAAACTTTCTTCCCCACTTTCTTCAACTACGCGGTATATCAGGTCAACTACTTCACCTATCTCTTCTTTTAGCGGCGCAGTAAATTTCTTCCATGCTGCTGTCTTGCTGCCCAGCGCATGTTGCCTCGACTCGTTCTGTATTTCGGCAAGTTCTTCGGCAGTGGCTATCTTGCTCTCTATCATCCACTCGCCCATCTTCTTTATGCAGTCAAAATCCTTTTCCCACTGCATGCGTTCCTGTGTTTTGTAGCGCTCGTGCGAGCCCGAGGTAGAATGTCCCTGCGGCTGTGTAACCTCTATAATATGGAACAGGGCAGGTATATGCGTTTCGCGTACTTTCTCAATTCCTCTGCGGTAGGTTTCTACCAGTTTAGGGTAGTTCCATCCTTCGCATACATAAATTTCATAACCACGGCCCTGCTCATCTACCTGAAAACCTTTGGTTATTTCGCTGATGCTCTCTTTGGTAGTCTGGTATTTTTTTGGCACAGATATACCGTAACCATCATCCCATACCGATATGGCCAGCGGCACACGCATTACACCCGCGGCGTTGAGCGTCTCCCAAAATAAGCCTTCGCTGGTACTGGCATCGCCTATCGATACGAATGAAACCTCGTTGCCTTTATTGCTGAAAATAGTGTAGTCTTCTAACTCCTGGTTTTTACGGTATAGTTTAGATGCCAGTGCCAGCCCAAGCGAGCGGGGCATCTGCGCTGCCGTTGGCGACCCATCAGCAGATGAGTTATAGCGGTTGGCCTGGTCCAGCCAATTACCATCGGCATCCTGCGTGCGGGTGGCATAGTGGCCATTCATCTGGCGGCCCCCGCTCATGGGCTCTTCGTTCTGGTCGGGGTTGGCATATAGCTGAGCAAAAAACTGCTCCACAGTCAGTTCGCCCATAGCCATCATCCAGGTCTGGTCGCGGTAGTAGCCGCTACGCCAGTCGCCGGGTTGAAACGCCTTGGCTAAAGCTATCTGCGCCAGCTCTTTTCCATCGCCAAAAATTCCAAACTTGGCCTTGCCGGTCAATACTTCTTTACGGCCCAACAGGCTGGTTTCGCGCGAAATAACTGCCACTCTATAATCGCTCAGCACTTCGTTTTTAAAATCCTCAAAACTCATACGCGTGTTGGCTCCTTTGCTCATAACGTTTTCACTCATAAATCTAAACTGTGTGTGGTGCGAATATAACCCCTAAATGCCCTAAAACGGACTTAAAAAATCACTAATAAAACGATTGTGGAAAAATTACCTGTAACGGTAATGTGTTTACTAAAAACAGGTGTTTTTTTACCAAAACCGGTAAAACCATAGGCTGCTTTATGGCGAACTTAAAAAGGGGGTTTACAAAAAACTGGCCAAAGGGGTTTACATCGCTTTTGCATAATACTCTAATAATGAACCAGTAACGACATGTAAGGGGTTTACACAAATCGAAATTTCAGAAAAAAACCGGAAAATTTTGTGGCTCTTAAATGCCTGTAGCAGCAATAAACTGCTGCGGCTCGTCAGGGGTAAGTATTATGCGCTTGTTGGCTAACCGCAACAGCACATAGTTTTCGCGGCGGGTTGCGTACCAGGTCATACCCCCAATTGCCGTATTGGTAAACTTACCAAAGTAACCAAACAGCCCTCCCACCCCGAAGGTGCGGATGGTCCATTTCATATCGCCTTCAGTTGGCTGACTTACTTGGGTTATCTGATTTTTCAGTATGGTGACCTTGTTAAGCGGACGATGAATAATTACCGCATCTGCCGTAACCGTGTAGCCAGTGGGGTGTAAAAACCAGCATACTACAAACGTAACCCACAGAAAGCCGATAATCAAAAGTTGGTAGGGTAATAAAAGGTCAGGATTATTAAGGGTAGCATAGGTTATTACTGTAAAAAGCACCACACAGCCCGCAGAGATAGCATAAACTGCATTGCTAAAAGATGCCTTGAATTTCATGACTTGAAAGTTATACCACCTGCCCCTTCTTACGGGCTCTCCACCAAAAATAAGCCACAGTGCCTATAATAAGATAAGGTGTAAAGAACAGATACATAATGCCCTTGTTCAATCCCTCGGCATTGGTAGACCCTGCCTCCAGCGAGCTTTCATTAGTAGCCTGGCACATACTGCACTGGGCAACCAGCGATGAAAGAGATAGCAGTACTATTACTACAATCAGAATAAACGGTATGTATTTTATAAAGCGGTTCATACTGCAAATATACAAAGCTTACAATGCCATTAAAAACTATATAGTAGGGGTATAATAAGGTGAAATCATCAGGTAAACTATTACCCCGGTAACTGATACATAAAGCCACAACGGGAAGGTGTAGCGGGCTATCTTTTTGTGCTTGGCATACTCACCAGTAAGGCTGCGGTAAGCGGTAAATAACACCACCGGCAGTATGATAGCCGCCAGTATAATGTGGGTGGTAAGCAATACAAGATATACCGTGCGTATAGTCCCTGTGCCTCCAAACTTAGTTTCGCCGGCAAACAAATGGTGGGCTATGTAAGTCACCAAAAAACCAGCCGATAAGGCAATAGCTACCAGCATCACGTTTTTATGGGCTATAAACTTTCTTTGGCGCACCAGCACATACCCCACAACTAGCAACACAGATACTATGGAGTTAATGCAGGCATTTACCGTAGCAAAAATATGCGCATCAAATGGGGTGCTTACCCCGATATGAATTTTAGGAAGCGCCGCCACCACGCAGAATACAACCACCGATAGCACGCCAATAATCCAACGTACTACATTATCATTCTTTTCAATCAGGGCCTTTGGGTATGTCATTTTTCAAGTAACTTTTTAGATGTCTTTTTTTGATCTGAGAAATTAAATTTCTTCTCGCTCTCGCGGAGTAGCAATACAATATCGCTCATCATGGCATTTACCGTCAGGCTGTCCACCCCACTGTAATAATTACGTATGTTGCCATCACCATCTACCAGCACCAGCTTTTCGCTATGCACAAAAGCCTCGGGGCCTCCATCTTCATCATCCTTGGCAGTTACAAAAAAGCCGTCCTTGGCCAGTTTAAAAACTGTCTCTTTATTGTGGCGCAGAAAATACCATTTGCCGGGTATGGCATTATGGTCGCCGGCATAGCGGCGCAATACGTTTACAGTATCACGCTCAGGGTCTACAGTAAAGCTTATAATTTTGAAATTATCGTCTTTAATAAATCCCTCCTGTACGCGCTCCAGGCTATTGCTCATTTTAGGGCAAATACCGGGGCATGAGGCAAAAAAGAAATCAGCTACATAAATGGTTCCGCGCAATGAATCCAACTCCAGAGAATCGCCGCTTTGAGTCTCAAATTTTGCATTGGGTATAACATGATAAACTGAATCCATAAAAGGCTTGCCCTGCAGGTCAACCGCCTCTACAGCACCCTCGGCAAACTTCTTACCTGGTGCCTTCGGACGGTTCTCCCGCATATTGTAATTCATCTTGCCCGAAAACCACTGCGAGATATACTCGGGGAACGACATTTTGAGCTTAGGGTTAAATAGCTGGGGTATATACCAGCTGGAGAATACTACACCAAATATGGGTAGAAACACTACCAATGTTATAGCCAGCCACCGGGGAAATCGTCCTTCTGTTTTCATTTTGCGGTGCAAGTATAAAACAGAAAAAGCAGAACCGCGGTTCTGCTTTTCAAATAAGTTGTTTGTTAACCATTAATAGTAAGTGCGCGCCACCCTGAAACCCACACTATTCTGCCTGAAATCAGGCGTATTATACTGACGGGTAAATACCGTAGCATAGTTAGGATTATTATACCAGGCACCGCCGCGCGTTACCCTATACATGCCTGTGGCCGGGCCAGTGGGGTTATTGGCAGGCGAGGTTTTGTAGTAGTAGGTATCATACCAATCCCACACCCACTCCCATTGGTTGCCATTCATATCATACAGCCCCAGCTCATTAGGTTTCTTTTGCGCCACTTTATGCGGACCATCGTTGCTATTGCCCTTAAACCAGGCCACTTCGCTTACATCCTCGCCACCGGCGTAAAGAGTGCCTTTAGCTTTATTGCC
>DATGXP010000750.1:0-5018 GCA_035298845.1 Chitinophagales bacterium | reverse complement strand
GAGGGCAGGCATTTACACGAAACTATTATACCACACAAATACCGCGTAGCCCACCAGCGTGGCATGAAACATTTTTTCGAAACCGGCGAAGGTCCTGTGCTGAACCGGAGAATAGATATTACTGCGCTGAAGAAAGATAACACCGAGTTTGATATAGAGCTAAGTATATCCGCCACCAAAGTAAGAGGGGAGTATATCTTTATTGGTTTTTTAAGCGACAGTACAGAGCGGAATAAAGCGCAGGAAGAGTTGCGAAATTATGCCCGCAAGTTGGAACAGTCTAACAATAACCTGGAGCAATTTGCCTATGTAGCTTCGCACGATTTGCAGGAGCCGCTGCGCACCATTACCAATTTTGCAGCCTTGCTGGAAGAGAGGCAGCGCCCGCATTTTGACCCTACCTCGCAAAAATACATGAACTATGTAATGCGGGCAGCAGAGCGCATGAAAGTGCTTATTAAAGACCTTCTGCTTTTTTCGCGCATTGGCAAACAGCGCGTAGTTGAATTGCTCGACCTGAGCGAATTGCTGCAAGAGGTGCTATTGGACATGGATGTGCTGATTAAAGAGAACGGTGCCTTGGTTACTATTGCTAATATGCCGGTGCTGGCGGGTAGCAAAACCGAACTCAAGTTGCTTTTTCAAAACCTGATAAACAACGCCATTAAGTACCGCAAGGCGGATGTAGCACCGGTAATTGAAATAAAGGGTGATAAGCACACGGATGGAGTGTGGTTGTTCTCGGTAAAAGACAATGGGATAGGTATAGACCCGGAGTTTAAAGAGAAGATATTTGTGATTTTTCAACGATTGCACAGTGAACATGAGTATTCCGGCACCGGTATAGGCCTGGCTACCTGCAAAAAGGTAGTGGAGATTGCAGGAGGAAAGATCTGGGTAGATTCGAAACCGGGAGAAGGAAGTATTTTTTATTTTACTATTGCCCACGCTTAAGTGGGTTGTGAACTATATGACAAAGCTTGACCTTATATTACTTATTGATGATAACGATGCGGATAATGAATTTCACCAACTGGTTATTGATAGGGCAGAAATAACCCGTACCCTTAAAACACTGAGCAACAGTATTAAGGCGCTGGAATATTTCAGGGCCTGCTTTAGCCTGGAGGATAACCCTGCTTATCCGCTGCCCGACCTGATTTTTTTAGATATTAATATGCCTGCCCTCAACGGGTTTGAGCTGCTGGATAAAATCAGGTTATTACCCGATATCTACAATAAGAAAGCTAAAATGAAGATATTTATGCTTACCGGCTCTTTAAACCCCGATGACTTTAAAAGAGCCTCTACCGAATATGCCGATATCATTACCGGTTTTCGTATCAAACCATTAAGCGATACTATATTTCTGGAAATTATAAGGTCGCACTTTAACCCTATTTAGGCGTAATTTCAAGCAGCTTTACCTCGCGCGATACATCTTCGTAGTCTACAGCTTTTTCTACGGTAACCAGCACACGTCCATCGCTGTTAGGGAAAATGCTTTCCATACTGGTAAAGAAATCGCCCGATGTATTCAGCACCTTCTTGGTTTCCGGCTCTCCACCCTCAGCACCTAAGCGGGTGCATTGCAGGTTCATGTTATGCTCTTCATCGGCCTCCCAGTCGGCATTGTAAAACAGGTAAACATCGTTACCCTTGGCATAGGCCTTAACCGAAAAAGCATAATCTACCGTAGCGCTCACCTGCTTTTTAGGTATCAGCTGCTCATCTTTCATAGCCATACTTTCATCAAACCGGTAGGTTAAAATGTAATTGCGCTCTGTTTTTGTTGGCTGGGTTTTATCGGCGTTAGGTATAGTATCGTGGTATTCGGTTATCAGCATAAAAGCGCCACCCGCCAGCGGTAATATCTCTTGTGTTTCCAGGTGCGAAAACTCCTTCCCCTTTTTAAAAGAATGATAAGCGCTTATTTGCGGTATAAATTTGCTATCCGGCTGTATTTCCTGTTTGCCGGTGGCGTTTAATTCATCGTTGTATTTCATTACAGTAACCGAGCGCAATACTTCTCCTGTAAGGTTATCGTAAGTTACCACCATTTCGCCGCTGTTAAGTGCTGCTACAATAGGGTCGCGGTAGCTGCCGTTTTTTTCGGCAGTAAGCAATAGCTCGGTAGTTTTAGGTTCTTTGCCGGTACCCTTGTTCATACCATACAGGTAATACTTGGTCTGGCCTTTTACTGTGGTGCTTTGCGCCAGCGTAATCACATCTTCGCGTATGCGGGCTACTACCATGGCATTGCCGGCGTTGTTTACCTTCATATTGGTAAACTTCAAATACTCTTTCTTTTCCTTTAGGTCAAAATTTTTGGTAAAGTAGGTGCCGTCGTTATTGTCGTACACGGTTACCTTAAAACGCTGGTGCTTATAGTAAGGTTTAAACAGTATAGCTGTTTTGCTGCGGTCGGGGCTTTCGGATATTACAATGCCGTTAGGTGCAAAGTATTCGTCTTCTTCGTTAAACACCACCACGGCCTCTCCAATCGGTTCCAAAGTATTCGGGTCGAAATCCTGGCGCATAATAACCGGTAGCTGGCGACGGTCGTCGCGCTTATCCAGCAATATGCTTACATCTTCGCGCTTGCCGCATTTGGCATAAAACATCGAGATTTTATTATTTACAAAAGCGGCTTTCAGGTAAAGCGTCTTTTCGCCAAACGATGGATATAGCACCGACATTTTACCGGCTTTGAAGCCTGCGGTGTATTTAAATATCTGGTACCGTGGGGGGCGGTTAAGCGTTCCCGGGCTTTCAAAACCCAGTACATACCAACTGCCTTTATAGTCGCCCAGCACCTCAGTGCCCGGGTGCCCCATTACAGAACTTGTTTTAATATCGTAGTTGGCGGCAAAGGCTACTACGGTCAAAAATGCATAAACGGTGGTGGTTAGTATTTTTCTCATCAGTCCTTTATTCGTATTAATGGCATGATTTGTTATACTTTTTTAATTTAAAATAGTTATAAGGTAAGGGTGCCAAAAATCCTGCCACCAAAGCTACACCAAAAGCAAGCCAGTAGGAGTAACTACTAAACGAGGCCTTGCCGCCAGTGACCATAAAGTCGGACACATTCATAGCTAACTCCATCACTATCATGCTGATAAACGACATAGAGAAGGCCGTTTGAAGGGCACTTTTCCAGTCAAACTGCTCCCTCACTTTTAGTATTACAGTCTCCAGCGCTACCGAAGTACACAAGCCTGTTATTGTAGCCAAAAGCATTTGGGTTGTCATACTTGTGCCCGGATAAAATGCCTGAAGGAAAATAACCATCCCAAAATCGCCTATGCTGCACCCCAATAAACAGTTTAAGGTATTAAACCCGGCCCGTTTCCAAACCGGCACATCGTTCCAAAAGGGCACTGTATTTGCCAATAATGCAGGCGGGTCCATAGGCCCGCCAATTTGTGGCAGGTCGCTGCTTTTTACATCCTCCGGGTTCAGCTTATTGTGCCCTGCTTTTTGCAATAAGGCTATCACATCGCTTTCCGATATCCCCTCACCACTGGCGGTAAGCATCTTCACCGGTTGGCTCAGGTCAACCTTCCACTCTTTCACCTTCTCCGATGCATTGAAATGCGGCTTTATGCTCTCCACACAGCCCTTGCAGGTTAGGGTGGTGGGTAATACTATTGTGTTCATGTTATTTATTGGCGTTCATTTCCGCAAAGTTCTGGTAAAAATACGGCAAGGTCTCTATGCCTTTGTAATAATTAAACAATCCGTATTTCTCGTTTGGTGAGTGTATGGCATCGCTATCCAGCCCAAAGCCAAACAATACCGATTTAATACCCAGCACCTTCTCAAACATGGTTACAATAGGAATACTGCCACCCGAGCGCAATGGTATAGGTGTTTTGCCAAAGGTTTTCTCCATGGCTTTAGCGGCTGCCTTGTAGGCAATGCTATCGGTTGGTGTAACAGCGGCTTCGCCGCCGTGGTGTGGCATCACCTTTACCTTTACATAAGGTGGGGCTATCTTCTTAAAGTGGTCCTCAAACAACTTCATAATCTTCTCGCTGCCCTGGTTAGGCACCAGGCGCATACTTATTTTGGCGTAAGCTTTACTTGGCAGTACCGTCTTGGCACCCTGCCCGGTATAACCGCCCCATATTCCGTTTACATCTAAAGTAGGACGAATAGAAACACGCTCCAGTGTAGAGTATCCCTTTTCGCCAAGCACCTCGTTAATATCCAAATGCCCTTTGTAGTCGCTGATATCAAACGGGGCCTTTGCCATAGCATCGCGCTCCTCGGTGCTTACTTCCTGCACATCATCATAAAAGCCCGGTATTGTTATCCGGTGGTTCTCATCGTGCATACTGGCTATCATATCGCAGAGCACATTAATAGGGTTGGCTACCGCGCCGCCATACACTCCGCTGTGCAGGTCGCGGTTAGGGCCGGTAACTTCTACCTCCAGGTAGCTTAAGCCACGCAAACCGGTAGTTATACTCGGCTGCTCGTTGCTTATCATGCTGGTGTCCGAGATAAGAATTACATCCGCTTTTATCTTGTCCTTATACTCATTGGCAAACTGCTCTAAATGCACCGAGCCTACTTCCTCTTCACCCTCTATCATAAACTTCACATTGCAGGGCAGGCTGTTGTTCTTCATCATCATTTCAAATGCCTTTACGTGCATATACATCTGGCCTTTATCATCGCAGGCGCCACGGGCGTATATGTTTCCGTCTTTCACCACCGGTTCAAAAGGAGGGGAGTTCCATAAATCCAACGGGTCGGCGGGCTGCACATCATAGTGCCCGTAAACCAGCACCGTAGGTAGCTTGGCATCAATTATCTTTTCGCCATACACCACCGGGTAACCTTTGGTGGCTATCACTTCAACCTTATCAGCTCCGGCTTTTTTCAATTGCTCACTTACAAATTCAGCAGCCTTGTTTACATCACCGGCATATTTTTCATCGGCACTAATGCTGGGTATACGCAGCAGGTCCAGCAATTCATTCAAAAAACGTTCTTTGTTTTGCTCA
>DATGXP010000749.1:0-6778 GCA_035298845.1 Chitinophagales bacterium | reverse complement strand
TAATAGTAGCAGGACCCGGCTCGGGCAAAACCCGTGTACTAACTTACCGTATTGCCCATCTGCTAAATAAAGGAGTTGACTCTTTCAGCATATTGGCGCTTACGTTTACCAACAAAGCTTCGGAGAGTATGCGCTCGCGTATAGAGAAGATATCGGGTAACAATGCCCGCAACCTGTATATGGGCACCTTCCACTCGGTGTTTGCGCGTATATTGCGGGTAGAGGCTACTAAAATTGGCTACCCGGCTAATTTTACCATTTACGATACCGAAGATTCAAAGTCGCTACTGAAAACCATAATTAAGGAGCAGGGGCTGGATGATAAAATATATAAGGTAGGCCAGGTTTACAACCGTATTTCTTCGGCTAAAAACGCGCTGATTACGCCCGAGAAATATGCTAACGATGGCGAAATGCTAACCGAAGACCGCGACCAGCGCCGGCCGGAAACCAGCAAGCTTTACAGGTTGTACTGCGAGCGTTGTTTTAAAAGCGGTGCTATGGATTTTGACGATTTGCTGTTAAACACTTTTGTTATTCTTGATAAGTTTCCGGAGGTACTTTACAAATACCAGCACAAATTTAAATACGTACTTATCGATGAGTTTCAGGATACCAATACGCTGCAATACGAAATTGTGCGCCGTATATCCGATGTGTTTCAAAACATAACCGTAGTGGGCGACGATGCACAGAGTATATATGCCTTCCGTGGGGCTACCATTGATAATATCCTGAATTTTGAAAAAGATTTTCCAGACCTGAAGGTTTACAAGCTGGAACAAAACTACCGCAGCACGCAGAATATTGTAAAAGCGGCCAATGAACTGATACACCGCAACAAGAACCAGCTGAAGAAAGAGATTTGGACGCAGAACGATAAAGGCGATGATATAAAAATTGTGCGCTGCCCCAGCGATAACGAAGAGGGCCGCTGGGTAGCCGATTCTATACAGGAGCACAAATTCCGCGACCAGTATAAGAACAACGATTTCGCCATTTTGTACCGCACCAATGCACAGTCGCGTGCGTTTGAAGAAGCTTTAAGGCGCCACAACATTCCGTATAAGATATATGGGGGCATGAGCTTTTACCAGCGTAAAGAGGTAAAGGATTTGCTTAGCTACTTAAAGCTAACCGTAAACCCTAACGATGAGCAGGCGCTACAGCGCGTTATTAACTACCCGGCGCGCGGTATTGGGCAAACCACCCTGGATAAAATAGGCATACTGGCCGCTAACGAGGGCAAGAGCATGTGGCAGGTGATGGAAAGCATTTTTATGACCGACTTTCCAGCCCGCACAAAAAATGCCATTGAGGAGTTTGTGCTGATGATAAAGAGTTTTGCAGTGCAACAGGACAAAATGAATGCTTATGATTTGGCAGCACATGTTGGTCGCACTACTAAGCTGATTGCGGAACTTTACAACGATAAAACAGTAGAAGGCATCAACCGGTTTGAAAACATACAGGAGTTATTGAACTCTATTAAAGAGTTTGTGGAAGATGATGAAGTAATTACCGCCACTACTGAAGATGGAGGAGAAGCGCCAATAGTAAACGACCGTTCGTTGGGTTCGTTCCTGCAAACAGTAACGCTGCTTACCGGTGACGAGAAAGGTGCGGAAAACATCGATAGCGTAAAGATGATGACCATACACGCCGCCAAGGGGCTTGAATTCCCTGCCGTGTATGTGGTTGGGTTAGAGGAAAACCTTTTCCCCGGTACACAATCGCTTTACAGCCTGGAGGATTTGGAAGAGGAGCGCCGCTTGTTTTATGTGGCTATTACCCGCGCAGAAACGCAGTTGTATTTAACCTATGCCAATACGCGTTACAAATTTGGCCAACTAAACTATTGCGACCCCAGCCGCTTTTTGCAAGAGGTACCCGATAATGTAGTCTCGTACCACGGCGACCTGAAGAAGCCAAAGGTACATGCCAACGTACCGCAAAAAACACCTATCTCTACTTTCTCACGCGTGGTTACGCCTACATCGCCTAAGCCAACAGCGCAGCCTACCGTACAGTTGCCTACCGGCCCGTTTGTACCGGATGATGCCAACACCCTGCAAACCGGCATGGAAGTGCTGCACGAAAAATTTGGTGAGGGCAAGGTGGTTTCTATCGAGGGTAGTGGTGCCAATAAAATAGCGTCTATCTTTTTCAGCGCCTATGGCGTAAAGAAGATAATGCTGAAGTTTGCCAAGGTGAAGATTTTGAGCGGGGGGCAATAAATTAGTGAGTGACAACCACCCCGCCTCGCCTTCGGCGAGCCACCCGTCCTTAAATACCGCCGCGGTGGCGGCGAAGGAGGGGAATTTAAATAGCCGCTTTAGCTGCATTTGCAAATGCCGTAAATCCTCTGCATATTTACATTGTCTCACAAAGGCAGTTTGATTTCAGGGCGTTGATACTCCATCCTTTCAATTCGTCCGAACAATCCTCTAAACAGCCTTACCATTAAACAGAAAGTTTATTTCTGAGGTAATCATTTTATTTAAACTGTTTTAAAACATACCAGCAATGGATTATAATTCGAATAGAAGTAAGTTAGTATTAAAAGAATATGGCCGCCACGTTCAAAAAATTGTAGAGAACTGCGTAAAAGAGAAAGACCCTGTTAAGCGCAATATCTTTGCTAAAGAGATTATTGAGTTGATGGGCCAGCTTAACCCGCACCTGCGCAACGTAGAAGATTTCCGCCACAAGCTGTGGGACCACCTCTTTATAATGAGCGACTACAAACTGGAGGTAGACTCACCATATCCTATTAAGGGGCGCGCCGAAATTGAGAAGAGGCCTAAACCATTGCCTTACCCGCAATCGAGAATTAAATACAAGCACTACGGTAAAAATGTAGAGGCATTGGTAGAAAAAGCAGTGAACACGGAAGACCCTGAAAAGCAAGCGGGCTTTACCCAGTGTATTGGTAACTTTATGAAACTGGTTTACCAAAACTGGAGCAAGGAAGAAGTAAACAATGAAACCGTAAAGAACGATATCCGTTTGCTATCTAAAGGCAAGCTGCGTATAAGCGACGACCAGGATATTGACTCGCTGGCCCGCGCTAACCGGATTAAGAAACCACAAGAGAATAACAATAACCGCAAAGGCGGTGGCGGAGGCAAGTTCCGCCATGGCGGCGGCGGTAGCGGCGGCGGACAAAACCGTAACAACAAAAACTTTAAGAAGAAGAAATACTAATAACAGTCAATCATTTTTTTCAAAAGGCGTTCCGATATTATCGGGACGCCTTTTGTTTTTAGGCACTCCACACGCCTGTGTGTATAGCTTAGCTGCCGTTTACTCCCATCTCATTACTCCATTTCCGTACTTAGCATTGGTATTTTGTATTGTCTCAATACTTAATACTAACTACTAAATACTACTACATGAATTCATTTGAAGTTACCGGCGGAAAAAAACTAAAGGGAGAAATAACACCGCAGGGTGCCAAAAACGAAGCGCTGCAAATACTTTGTGCCGTATTGCTTACGCCAGAGAAAGTAACCATCAGCAATATACCGGCTATACGCGACGTGCTGGCACTGATAGATATTCTGCAAGACCTGGGCGTAGAAGTAGAAAAGCTAAGCGAAGACACTTATACTTTTAAGGCAGATAAAATAAACCTGGATTACTTAAAAAGTGACACCTACAAAAAGAAAGGGGCGTCGCTGCGCGGCTCTATCATGATAATGGGCCCGCTGCTTACCCGCTTTAAAAAAGCCTACCTGCCTAAACCAGGTGGTGACAAAATTGGCAGAAGAAGACTGGATACTCACTTCCTCGGATTTGAAAAACTGGGCGCTAAGTTTAACTACGATAGCAACGATACTTTTTACAGCGTAGAAGCCAATAACCTGCATGGCACATACATACTACTAGATGAGCCATCGGTAACCGGTACGGCTAATATTGTAATGACGGCGGTAATGGCCAAAGGCAAAACTACCATCTTCAATGCCGCCTGCGAGCCTTACCTACAGCAGCTGTGCGAAATGCTTAACCGCATGGGTGCAAAAATTACCGGTGTAGGCAGCAACTTGCTTTACATTGATGGTGTAGAATACCTGGGCGGCACCGAGCACCGCATGTTGCCCGATATGATAGAGATAGGTAGTTTCATCGGCCTGGCGGCTATGACGCAGAGTGAAATCACTATTAAGAACTGCCGCATAGATATGCTCGGCAACATACTACCGGTGTTTGAAAAGCTGGGCATAAAAATGGAATACCGTGGCGACGACATACATATACCGGCGCAGGAACATTTTGAGATACAAAACTTTATAGATGGCAGTGGTTTAACCGTAGCCGACGGCCCGTGGCCATTGTTTACACCGGACTTAATATCGATAGTATTGGTTACTGCCACGCAGGCAAAGGGCAGTGTGCTGATACACCAGAAGATGTTTGAGAGCCGCTTATTCTTTGTAGATAAACTGATAGAAATGGGCGCAAAAATCACTTTGTGCGACCCACACCGCGCTGTAGTAATTGGTATAGACCGCGCCTATAAGCTACGCGGCATAACTATGAGCAGCCCCGATATACGCGCCGGTGTAGCACTACTAATTGCAGCCCTTAGCGCCGACGGAAAATCTACCATTAACAACAGCGAACAGATAGACCGCGGCTACCAGCGTATAGATGAGCGATTGAATGCGCTGGGTGCGCAGATTAAGCGGGTGTAAAACTGCTTTTTGCCTGCACCCATAGCTGCCGAACATCACCTTTTGTGCCCAGTGGAGCAAAAGTGAGTGTACACGGTGCCGATTTTGAAAAGTGTACATGGAGCCCTCTTGCAATAAATTGATTAAAAGAGCATTACAAAAAGTCGTGTACATGACGTGACGCGCGGTGTGTACACTGACCACTTTTGGGGCCGTAATGATATTACTTAAATCAGGTATAACCTTTACCGCATTGGGTTTGGCAGGGATGGTTTTAGGTAGCTAGGCCACCCGCCAAGTTAGGTTCTGGCATAGCTCATAGCTGATTGTTTTTATCCTCAACAAAGTTTTGGTCAGCGACTTTTGCCCGGCTACACTACCACCTTACCCCTAAACGCCCTTGCCGCATAATACGACTCCGCCCCATTGTGATAGGTGAAGACAGTATTATACCGGCGGTCGCAAAACAGTGCACCTTTTAACTTGCGGATAGCCGGCGGTGTTTTTACCCAGCTGCTTGTTTTAGTATCAAAGTCGCCAAGCGTTTGCAACTGGCGGTATTCTTCCTCGGTTAAAAGCTCAATGCCCATGTCTTCGGCCATACCTATAGCGCTGTCTTTGGGCTTGTGTTCTTTGCGCGATTCAAGTGCTTCATGGTCGTAGCAGATGCTGCGGCGGCCTGCCGGGCTTTCGGGTGAGCAATCGCAGAAGGTATACTCGCCGCTCTTTTTATCAAAGGCAATTACATCCGGTTCTCCACCGGTTTCTTCCATGCGCCTTAGCGACCATAACTTGCCGCCATCTTTTTTAAGCCTGGCCATTACATCCTCCCACTTAATTCCTTTATGCCTGCTGGGGTACTTTTCAAAACGGGCTTTCAATGTTTTAAGCAGTGCTTCAGTTTCGGCGGGGGATAGTTTTAATTTGCTCATGGTTTTTTGTTTGGTAAAACTAAATTACGAATAGTGGGTTATCACAAAAAGCCCAATTTCAATTTGCCTCTTTATTCTAATAAACTCAATTTTGAGGTAAAATAAACGGATATGAAAAAACAATACAATCTGGTAATCGCGGTTGTTGCACTGGTGCTAACTTATACTGCCTCTAGTGGGCAGGCCGGCTATTTCGGCAACTACTTTACCCATCAGTGTATGGATAGTACCCAATTTCAAAACTATACGCTTTTGTATAGCAGCGAGCTTAACAACGATTCTAATGCTATTGCTATAATGACCCCGCACTCGTTACTATCGGGGTTGGCCGAAGACTTTCACTGTGGAATGTATTATAATAAAACCCTGAACCGTTGGGCCATTTACAGCGAGCAGGGCTATACCGATACCATGCCTTTGCTGAGCGGGTTTAATGTGCTTGTGCCTACTACAAACGGCACTGTGCTTAAGCACAAAGCTACGGCATTAAATACTACCGGCAACAAAACGCTGATAGATGACCCTGCTACCAATGCCAAGCCCAATGCCCTGCTATATATAACCCACAACTGGGGGGTAAGCGGCGGTGTGTATAATAACCGGGCCACAGGTGTATACTACGACCCTACCGAGGCAAAGTGGGGCATATACAACGAAAACCAGGCTGCTTTCCCTATTGGTGCTACCTACAATGTATTGGTGGTTGAGGCTGCTAACGCTAATGCATTTATCTATACTACCGGTACACCTCCTGTTAGCGCCAAACATATTTGCTACATGGATGTGCCCTCTATAAATGGTAATGACGACATCCGCCTTTTTGTAACGCATAACCTTAGCCCCGGCGGTGTAACCAATAACAAATACGATACTGCTACAATTGGTGTAGCCAATAAAAGTTCAGACTGGCTTTTTTACAATCGCGACAGAAGCAGGATAGATAGCGGCACCACCTTTAATATTTTAGTAGCTAATAACCTGCCTAATACCAGCATAGAGCAATCGGATGCGGACGATGCAAACGTGTTGGTTTATCCCAACCCTGCCCAACAGACTATTTATATAAATACCCGGCAGACCAGCAGCGATGGCTGTATACTTAATATTTTTAACATGACAGGCGCTATGGTAAAAACCGCTAAACTGAGCAGCCCTTCTCAACCGGTT
>DATGXP010000748.1:0-4002 GCA_035298845.1 Chitinophagales bacterium | reverse complement strand
GCGCGATTTTATGCAGGAGATTAAACTTAACCGCCATGGTTATGCCTATGAAGTAAAAGAGTTTTTAACCATCATACAGGGCGAGAACGCGCACCGGTTAATACTGGAACAACTAAAGTTGATTGGAAAGGAGAAACAGCGTTTTGATGCTGTGGCTATTGTAAGAGGTGGTGGTTCTCAAACCGATTTTAAGCCCTTTGATGATTACGAACTGGCCCGCTACGTGGCGGCATTCCCCATGCCCATATATACCGGTATTGGGCACGATAGAAACCAAAGTATAGTGGACCTGATGGCACGCGAGCTAAAAACACCTACCAAGGTAGCGGCGTTTCTGGTGGAACATAATTTTGAATTTGAGAACCGGTTGATTCAATTAAAGCGCCGCGTGAACGACCTTGTAAAACAACAGCTGCAGGATGCCAAAGACAACCTGGCCCATGCCCGACGCATAGTAAAACTGGCCAGTCCGCAGGCTATACTCAACCGCGGCTTTGCTATTGTAATGCAGGGCGATGAAATTGTTACTGACCCGAAAAACATCAACGCCAATGACCAGATAGCCACACTACTAAAAGACGAAACCATTTACAGCACCGTAACTAAAAAAGCGAAAAATGAAAAAGGAACTAACCTATGATAAGGCGTATGAAAAGCTGGAACAATTAATAGAAGAACTGGAAGATGGCGATGTAAAACTGGATAAGCTTACCACCAAAGTAAAAGAAGCCAACGAGCTGATTGCCATCTGCGAAAACAAACTGCGGAAAATTGAAGGCGAGATAGATGAAGCAGGTAAATAACCTGACCGGTATTACCTTATCACCAACGTCTTCAATATCCCTTTGGTAAAGTCTATATAAGTCTGCTGGTCTTCGGCGTAGGTAAACATGCGCAACTCCAATGGGTCTTCGGGCAGGGTAGTTTCGTAGGCATAGTGGAAGTAAGTAAACTGCACAAACGTTACCGATTTTGCATCGGCACCCGGCAAAAGCAACAGCACAATAAAGCCTGATTGCTGGCTTTGTATATCATGTATGTAATAGAGTTTACCAGTACGTCCGGCAGTGGCAAAGTCCTCCTCTCCTGCTATCATAGCCTTTACCTTTTCGGCCATTTCCTCTTTACTCAACAATGTACCCTGCTCTTTGTAATAAGCGGCCAGGTGGCTTTGCACCTGTGCTAATACCATTTGCTTCTTCTCTTCCGCTGTTTTCTTAATGGTATTCAGGTTTACAGTTAAACCCTGCACCAGTTTTTTATCAGGCAGCGGAAAGGTTTCGCGCACCGGGTCTACGTCAGTTTTAAGCAACTTAAACTCAATAAAACTTGTTGTGCCTTTCTCTCTCCATATCGGGTTAACCACCACCGATAGGTTATCGTTCATTATTTTATTGGCATTGGTATCGGCCACTGCATCGGGTTGTGCCAGCAGGTCTTCTGGCAGGCTTTTAATGGTTTCCATTATTTTTTCGCCCTTGGTTTGCTTGCTTTTATCCTTGTCTTTATCCTGTGCCATGGCTTGCAGGCATACTAACAAGACCAAAGCTGTGAGTGTGATAGTTTTACGCATACTGCAAGTTTAAGCAATTTATGAACACTGTAAACTGCAAACCAACAGCAATTAACACTGTGCCGTTTACTATTGGGCTACAAATTAACGTTAAGCAGGCACACATTTGCTATACTAAAAAACCGCAATTAAACGTTACACTTAAAATAAACACGCATGCTATTACAAATTGTAGTTGACTCTGCCGCTACCGCCGCCGAAACAGTTGCCCAGCAACCGGCAAGCCTTAACCTGCTTGACTTGATTGTAAAAGGGGGCTGGATAATGATACCTATAGGTTTGTTATCGGTAGTATCTGTATTTTTAATGGTAGAGCGCTTCATCGTCATAAGTCGCGCCAGCAAAGTAGATTCAGGCTTTATGGCCAATATAAAAGCTATGCTGATGGATGGCAAAACAGAAGCTGCCCTTAGCCTGTGCCGCGGCACCAACACCCCTATAGCCCGACTGCTTGAGAAAGGTATAAAGCGCCTGGGCAAGCCCATTAAAGAAATAGAAAGTGCCGTAGAAAATACCGGCAAGCTCGAAATTTATAAGCTTGAAAAAAACCTGAGCTACCTGGGCATTATAGCCGGTATAGCGCCAATGTTTGGGTTCGTAGGTACCATTAGCGGGGTAATCAAAATTTTCTACAATATATCGCTGGCAGATAATATCAGTATCGGTTTGATTGCCGGTGGGTTGTACGAAAAAATGATAACCTCTGCAGCAGGATTGGTAGTAGGTATTATTGCCCACATAGGCTTCCACTACCTGAATACGATGATAGACCGCGTTAGCTTTCAGTTGGAGAGCACTACTGTAGAATTTATTGACCTGATACAAGAGCCTGCCAAGTAGTTTGTATTCACTATTGTCTGTTTACAATTAATCATTGACTATTATGCAACTACGAAGAAAAAGCAGAATGAACTCAGAGGTAAGCACCTCTTCGCTTAGCGACATCATGTTCTTCCTGATGTTGTTCTTCCTTATTATATCTACACTGGTAAATCCATCGGTTATTAAATTGATGCTGCCCAAGAGCGAAGCCGGCAAGGCCGTAGCCAAACAAACTATTACCGTATCGGTAGATGCAGAGAAGAACTACTTTATAAACAATGCACCGGTAACTTACGAGCAGTTAGAGCCGCAGCTATCGGCACAAACACAAAGTATGGAAGACCCTACCGTAGTTTTGCGCGCCGATAATACCCTTACCGTGCAAACCATTGTAGATTTGATCACACTGGGTAATAAACTGAAAATAAAAATGGTGCTGGCTACTACCAATAAGTAGTTGGCAGGCGCAATATGGAATAAGAAAGCAAATGCATCTAATTAGTAAATAAGCAATCATCATTAATCAATAATTAGTGTTCGCCAATAGTTTCGATACAGAAGAAAGGAGTTTTAAAACCCGCAAGACCTCAATTGCCGGTTTTGTAACTATTGCCGTGCATGCACTTATACTGCTGTTTCTTATATTTCAGATACTTACCCCACCCGACCCGCCGTATACCGATAGTGCTGGTGGCGTAAGTGTAAACTTTGGTACCGATGCCACCGGCAGTGGCGATGAGCAGCCTATGACGCTTACGCCTATACAGGCCGATTTTGCGCCGGCTGCCTCAGCACCGGCATCGCAACCGGCAGCCAATGAAGAAGAACTGGCCACGCAAGATCTGGAAGAAGCCCCGGTAATGGAAAGCACTAAGAGCGATAAGCCTAAACCTAAAACAGAAAAGCCGGTTACCAAACCTACTACCAAACCTACTACTAAACCAAATACCAATACCAGCACCCAGCCTACGCGCACCGAAACACCTAAACCGGCCGAACCCCAGGTAGTTAAAGATGCTTTGTTTGGCAAGGGCGGACGCGGCACCCCTAATAACAGCAAAGGCGATGGCACCGGCGGCCCGCAGGGCGACCAGGGTGACCCTAACGGCGATGTAAACTCACGTGATTATACCAAAGGCAATGGCGGAACCGGTGGTGGCCCGGGCAGCGGCACTGGTGGGCGCGGCGGTGTAAACCTGAAAGGCAGAAAGAGTGCATCGTTACCGGCACCGCGTTTTTGCGATGCAAAAGGTAATGTGATTATAGATATTACCGTAGACCGCAACGGCAACGTGGTAGATGCCAAATATCACCGCGATGGCAGCACTATTACCGATAACTGCAGTATAGAGAATGCCAAGAAGGCAGCTAAGCTTTCTAAATTCAACGCAGACCCAAATGCAGATGATTATCAGTATGGGTCTATTAATTATGTATTTACGGTGCAGTAGACGTCCTAAGCCCGTTAAAATCCCATCACCAAAAAAATTTGAATTTTATTATATATGTATCGATGGTGTACACACGATACGTCAGGTCATGTACACGCCCTCTCCATAACAACCTAATAATTAAGCCATTGCAAAACCCATGGTGTACACTTTTCA
>DATGXP010000747.1:0-1709 GCA_035298845.1 Chitinophagales bacterium | reverse complement strand
ACTATTTTGCGAAGTAGCATTACTTGATTTTCACCCTCTTCAAATTTAACAGGTTCAACCCATTCGCTGTTAAGCCATCTATGTTCTTTTGCGAGAAGCGTAATACCTCATCATAAAACAAAGGTACTACCGGTGCTTCTTCAATTATGATGCGCTCCATTTGCTGGTAAATTTCAAAGCGCACCGCATCGTTATTTTCGGCCAGCGCTTTTTCATATAGGGCATCAAACTCTTTATTGTTGAAACGCGTGTAGTTAGGAGGGGATCCGTTCTTGCTATAGAACACAGCAAAATAGTTTTCTGCATCCGGGTAATCGGCCAGCCAGCTACCGCGGAAAAACTGCACCTTGCCCTGGCTCATCCACTCGCGCAGTATAGATGGCTGCGAAATCTCTACGCGCATGTTCAATCCCAACTGCTCTAACTGCTTCGTTATAAACAGTGCATACTCCTTGTAGGTTTCGTTAGTGTAAAGCACCAGCTTGGTGTTTGCTTTATCAATACCGCTTTCTTTCAATAGTTGTTTTGCCTTCTCTGCATCGTAGATATAACCTTTCACTTTCTCCGCATCAAACGATGGCAGCCCAAAAGGAGTGAAGCCGCTCTCTGCAGGTTTGCCCACGCCGTTGCGCAGGTATTTCAGCATCTCGCGCCTGTCGAAGCCATAATTAATTGCCTGGCGGAGTTTCTTGTTAAGGTAAGGGTTTTCTTTGCCGGTTTCCGTAGCAGTAAAAAAGCCCAGGTATTCGGTGTTCAGGTAAGGTGTCTTCAGCAGGTTGAATTTATCTTTCAGTTCAGCTTTCATACTGCCGTCTTCATCCAGTACCTCGTCTATATAACTGGCATCTATGCTATTTATAAAGTCCAGTTCTTTTTGTTTAAAGCTTAAATACTCCGTCTTCTTATTGTCGATAAAAGAAATCTTGATGCCATC
The DNA here is from genome assembly GCA_035298845.1 of Chitinophagales bacterium. GTDB lineage: Bacteria > Bacteroidota > Bacteroidia > Chitinophagales > LD1 > Bog-950. The sequence continues at coordinate 775 of DATGXP010000747.1, read as the reverse complement.
TAAATATGGCAAGGCATTACCCTGCTCATCCTTCTCAAAATAATTTTCATTCTTCACCAGTATCAGTGCTGTTCCTTCTTTCCAGTTTTTAAATATAAACGGACCGGTGCCTACGGGGTGCGCCCTGAAATCGCTACCGTATTTCTTTACAGCTTCCTCCGGTATTACCGAGCAATACTGCATACTCAATATGCCCAGCATAGGCCGGAAAGGCTTGGTGAGTTTTAACTGAAAGGTAGAATCATCCAAAGCCTTAAAAGGCTCTACTGTGTCTATGCTGTTATTAAAAATCCATGCACCGGGGCTGGCTGTTTTTTTATCTATTACACGACTAAAGCTAAATACAACATCACGCGCATTCACTGCTCTGCCTTTGCCACCCTCAAAACATTCGTTATCGTGAAACTTAACATCGCCACGCAGGTGAAAAGTATAGGTCTTTCCATCTTCCGATATCTCCCAGCTTTTAGCGATAGATGGCTGTGTGTTCAGGTTGTCATCCAACTGCACCAATGAATTATACAACTGATTACAACTCCAGATAGTGCTTTGGTCTTTGGCAAAGGCCGGGTCCAGCGAAGCTATGCCACTGCTTTGATTATAGCGAAAGAACTTTTTATCCGTCTTCGCAGTTTCATTGCATGAGTTGCATGACGAGTGCAGTAAACAGTAAATAGTAACTAGTAAATAGAAAACAGCCGTATGTTTCTTCATGGATTTTGTTTGCCTACCAAAAGTAAGAAAAGTAAAAGCCGTGGGCTGCTGAGGATAGGGA
>DATGXP010000746.1:0-2908 GCA_035298845.1 Chitinophagales bacterium | reverse complement strand
AGATGTGCAATATGTAAGCGCCATGAAACGTCCCGTTACTTTAGCTGAGATAAAAAAGAACAAAAAGCTGGAGCAGATGGCGTTGGTTCGCATTTCGCGCCTAAGCGTACAGCCTGTAACCGAAGAAGAGTGGGAGGAAGTGTTAAGAATGGCCGAGACAAAATAAGTTAATAGCTTCTATGGCTAATTCAAAGTTCTCTTTCGGTAAGCTGCTCAGTTCTGTCTCAAAATTCATGCTGGAGGAAGAGGTAGTGGAAAAGAAATTGACCCCACAGCAAAAAGCGCATCAGCAGGAAATTGAAAACAGCCTACTTGTATTGGCTGCGGATGTTATCCGTTGCGACCGCAATTTTTCTGATAGCACAGATAAATTTCTGCAGGAGTTTCTCACCCGGCAGTTTGGTGAAGCTAATACCAGGCACCGTAGCAGTGTGGTTGCCAATCACATAGATATCGGCACCGAACCATTTACCAAAATTGCCTGCAAAGAGCTAAAAATGCTTACAACGCACGACTCCCGCCTGCATATTCTTACTTTTCTGTTTGGTATAGCAGGGGTCGATGATTTTGTAAATGCTAAGGAACTGCGCTGCCTTACCCGCATTGCGGGTTATCTGGGTATTAGTGATAAAGATTTTAAGCAGATAAAGCATGCCGCTCTGGCTAGTAACAACCCCTATTTTGTGCTGGGGCTTGAAGAAGACGTAAGTATGGAAGAAGTTAAGGCTGCTTACCGTAAAATGACTTTAAAGTATCACCCCGATAAGCGCGATGCGGCTGTTTCAGAGGAGGAGGCCAGCGTTAAATTCCGCGAAATAAAACGGGCGTTTGACCTTATTAGAAAGCAACGCAAAGCGCCGGAATAGCGCCTTTTGTTTGCCTTTTATGGGATTATTTGCGTTGTTCAACTGTTTATTACGCACATACCTCATTTTGCATTTAAAACTATTTTAGCGGCATGAAAAGGAATGTGTATCTGGATAATGCTGCTACTACTGCGTTAGATAAACAAGTGCTGGAAGAGATGATGCCTTACCTTACCGAGCATTACGGTAACCCAAGCAGCATACATGCTTATGGACGCAAAGCCAAAAGCGCTATTGAAAAGTCCCGCAAGGTTGTAGCAAAATATCTTAATGCATCTACTTCCGAAATTTTCTTTACAGGTAGTGGTACCGAGAGTAGTAATACTATTATTAAATGTGCCGTGCGCGATTTAGGTGTTAAGCGTATTATTTCTTCGCGCATAGAGCACCATTGCGTTTTGCACTCAATAGAAAGCATGGCACTCCAGGGGGTACTTGTAGAGTATGTAAACCTGGATTCCAAAGGCCATGTGGATTATGGTCATCTGGAAGAACTGTTAAAAGCATCGGATGCTAAAACGCTGGTTAGCTTAATGCACAGCAACAACGAGATTGGTACCCTGCTGGATATTGACCGTGTGGCCGAACTTTGTAAACAACATGGTGCATACTTCCATTCAGATACCGTACAGACTATCGGTTATTTCCCTTTTGATGTGCAAAAGACCAGGCTACATTTTCTTAGCGGCTCGGCACATAAATTTCATGGTCCTAAAGGCATAGGCTTTCTATATGTCAGCGGCGATTCGCCCATTAAGCCTTTTATTGATGGTGGCTCGCAGGAGCGTAACATGCGTGCCGGTACAGAGAATGTGGCCGGTATTGTCGGCTTAGGCAAAGCGCTTGAGCTGGCATTAGAGCATATGCAAAGCAACCGGGAGTATATCATGGGCCTTAAAGATTACATGCTCACCAAACTGCAGGGCGAAATAGAGGGCATTGAATTTAACGGAGATATTACTGCCACCGGGAGCAATTATAAAGTGCTGAGCGTTTCATTGCCACCTAACGAAAAAGCAGAACTAACACTGTTTAACCTCGATATGGCTGGTATAGCCGCCAGCGGTGGCAGTGCCTGCACCTCCGGTTCCGAAAAAGGTTCACACGTACTTGAAGGTATACACGCAAACCCTGACCGAAAGGCCGTGCGTTTCTCCTTTAGCAAATATAGCACCCGCGATGAAATTGATTATGCGGTGGAGGTGTTGAAGGCGATGCTTAGGCCGGTTACCGCTAAATAGCTAAACAGCCATTTTTAATAAACATTCTATCCTATTTTATCTTCACCGGTGGTGCTTTTTTCTTCGCCTTTTTTGCTCTTTGCAATTCGCGTATAAAAGAAATTGGCCCATGTTGACTTTCTTTTTTTGTAAAGAAGTATGTGTACGACAGGATAAAGTTCAATCGGTGAACAGAAGTGCGCATATTATCCTGCAGTTGTCCCCGCAGGTAGTTTTGCTGGTCGGGCTCCGAGGTATTAAAGATCTGCTTCTTATTTCGGGCAAATCCTATCCCATAATCAAATCCTACCGTAAGATTATGCAGGGGCAGTTTATAGCTAAAACCGGTTGAAAGATACAGGTAGTCCCATCTTGGCGATTTTGCACTTGGCACATTAAGCATTGCATTATTGGGCAGGTATTCGGCCTGGTTGCTAAAATCGGTACGGGCACCAAACAGAGCATTTATAGTGGGGCTTACTCTTACTTCAGCGCCAAAGCCCGCATTTATCACAGGTGCAATAGATGTCTGCAGTTTCAGGAAACCTACCACCGTATCGCCGCCATAAAAATTAGTAGGCCGCACTACCGCACGGTCGGCTCCCTGCAAAATGATATGGTTTTTGCTACCCATAAAATACTCGGCCGATAGTGCCAGGCTAAACGCAGGGTAAACCAACTTAATACCTAATGATGCAGAAAGTGGTATCCGGTAATTGGTTTTTAGATTACGCTGTATGTCAGCAATCAGGTAGCTATCGTGTTGCTGAGCAGCTATGGTGCTATCGGTGGCCATTTTATTAAGGTTGTGTACCTCAAACG
>DATGXP010000745.1:0-3645 GCA_035298845.1 Chitinophagales bacterium | reverse complement strand
AATTTACCATGGGCATCCGGCAACATAAGTATACGGCTGGTAGGCGATGAACCAAGTATACGCTTAACCATACTACGGAAGTTAGCCTCGCTGTGCATCTGGTTAAACACATACTTGCCGCGCGTTTCGTCTATGCGCTTGTAGTATTCCTTCAACATCTCTTCGTTGTTACTTATATCCACCAGCTTCTTAGCCGCACTGCTGCTACCCGTTACTATGTTTATGTGCGTGTTGTTACGCATGGCAAAGGTCTCGTAAAACTTGCCCGTACGCTCGCTGTTCATTTTCAGCGCATCGTTTATCGCCTGGTTCTCGCGGCCCATGCTGGCATACACAAAGTGCATATCGTTCAGCGTAACCATATCCAACAGTATGCTGAACATAGTGGTAAATATGCGCTTGCGGCGGTAGATAGGTTTGCCCTCTACCGTCTGCTCGCTCATGCGCAACACGTTGTAGTAGTAGCCCTGGTGGAGTTGCCCGTCCGGCGATTTAAAATCAATATGGTTACAGTGTATGTAGCATATCATATTATATGCACGGTCCTTCTGGCTGGCATCGCCCTGCGGGTGTAGTATAGCCACCACGGTAGCATCGTCGAAAAACGAGTTAACCGACTCCGGAAACTTATGGAAGTAACTCTGGAAAGTCAGCTTGCCTTCGCCTTTCTCATTCACGTGCTTCTCGGGCACGCTTACAATCTCTTTGCATTCGCTGTAAAAGTATTCGGCATCGTTGCGCAGGTTAAAGTTACTGAGCACCGTGCTTATCTCCTCCATCATTTTAATGGGGAACACCAGCATTACCAGGTCGCCTTCAAATGCATCATCGCATTCTATATCGCGGGTTATGTATTGCAGCTGCGATGGGTTCTGCGGGTCTTTGCCCTGTATGTAATGGTATTGACGTTGTTTCATTTTTTAAGGGTTGAACCTCACCCATCTGCCTTTGGCATCTTCCCTCTCCTAAAGGAGAAGGAAGAACCCTATAAGCTTATGGAGTGAGCTATGTTTAGTTTGGTGTTACTATTCTACTATTAATGTATCGGCTTCGGGTCGTGGTTTAGCAAATCAAGCTGCTTGCCCACTTTCACAAATTTCTCAATAATAAAATCAAGGTGCTTGTCTTCGTGCGATGCCATGTAGCTGGTGCGCAGCATTTGCATTCCCGGTGGTGTGGCCGGCGATATAAATGCGTTTACAAACACACCCTCATCATACAGCATCTTCCATATAGTAAATGTCTTTTCGTCATCGCCTATTATTACCGGCACTATCGCTGCTTCGCCATCTATTACATGGTAGCCCGCCTCGCGCAAACCTACGCGTACGCGGTCGGCGTTTTTGCGCACCCTGGTAGCCAGTTCCGGTTGCTCAATTAATATATCCAGCGCTGCACTTGCTGCTGCTACACTGGCCGGTGTAGGGCTGGCCGAGAATATCAAGGCCGGCGATTTATGTTTCAGGTAATTTATCACGCGCTCATCTCCTACCACAAAGCCGCCTATACTTGCCAGCGTTTTGCTAAAGGTGCATACTATCAGGTCCACATCATTCTCGGCACCAAAGTGGTGCACGGTGCCTTTGCCTAACGGACCCAACACACCAAAACCGTGTGCATCGTCTACCAGCGTTTGTGCGCCATATTGTTTGGCAAGTTCTACCACACCTTTCATATCCACTACCAAACCATGCGCGCTGAACACCCCATCGGTAACAATAAGCTTGTTAGCCTCTGCCGGTATTTTCTGCAACCTGTTCTCCAGGTCCTTCATGTCGTTATGCTTGTAGCGGATAATGTTGGCACCCACTGCGGCGCTCATCAGGTTGCCGGCTACTATGCTGGCGTGGTTATCCTTATCGCTAAGTATATAATCGCCCTTGCTTACCAGCGGAAAAATAACACCCTGCCCGGCCTGGTAACCGGTGCTGAAAAGCAGCGCCGACTCCTTGCCCATAAACTTCGCAATTTTATGCTCCAGCTCAATATGCAAATCAATAGTACCCGTTAAAAAACGCGAGCCCGAGCAGCTGCTGCCGTATTTATCAAGCGCTGCAATAGCAGCCTCTTTTACTTTGGGGTGACTGGTTAAGCCCAGGTAGTTATTACTACCGGCCATAACCACTTTGCGGCCTTCCATCTTTACCACGGGGCCTTCGCTCTCTTGTATAGGGCGAAAGTAAGGGTATATCCCTTTCTCCTTGGTTTCGTCGGCATCATTAAAACCAAAACACTTGTCGAATAAAGCCATAGCGGGTTTATTTCGTGAACTATATAAGCCGGCTTTACTTACCGCGCTTCATACAAAGATGCAATAATTTGAGAAAAATTCGCTGGATTGGTAAGGATGTTGAAAAGTTGGGGGTTACCCTCGCAGGGCCTCGGGGTCGGGCTATCGCTCCAAGTTTTTTGCCGGTGCCTTTCTGTATTCTGCTCCCCTCCTTACTAAGGAGGGGCCAGCGTTGATGTTTTGCGTTAGCGGGGTGGTCCGGCAAAAAAGCTTTCCGCTCTATCCCTAACCCGAAACGGCCCAATACAATCCCCTGTTCTTTATGTTTTAATACCCCGCCGGTTAAATATAAGATAGTGCTTTATAAGAATTTTTAAAGACAATTACGAATTTGGCTCAGAGTCGATTATAAAGATGATTTGCTGCAAATATTGAAGATTGTATATATTTGAATGTAAACGAAAACAATAAGAGAACGAGAAAAAAGAACAAGTATGAACGAAATAATATGTCCAAATTGTAATAAAGCATTTAAAGTGGATGAAGCTGGTTTTGCGAGTATTCTCAAGCAAGTGCGAGATCAGCAATTTGCAGAAGAACTTAAAAGTCGATTGGAACTCGCAGAAAATGATAAGGAAAACGCAATAAAACTTGCAGAGTCTAACATTAAAAATCAATTGCAGACCGAGCTAGCTAATAAGGAAAAGGAAATCCTTCAATTGAAAGCTAGCAATGAACTAAATTTAAGAGAACAGTTAGCTCAAAAGGACTCTTTGCTATTGGAGATAAAATCCAAACTTGAAAATGCAGAAAATGAAAAAAAACTATCCGTATCAGAAGCAATCAAAAAAATAGAAAAAGATAGGGATGAGAAGGAAAAGGAAATAATTCAATTGAGAGCAGATAGTGAAAGAAGTTTAGCCTCACAATTGCTAGAAAAGGACAACTTACTATCGGAACTGCGAGCAAAACTTGATACCGCTGATATTGAAAAAAAACTTTCGGTTTCGGAAGCTGTTCAAAAAGTAGAAAAGGAAAAAAACGATTTAGCCAATGATATCAAACTGAAAGAAAACGAACGGTTATTGTTAGAAAAATCATTAAATGAGAAATATTCTGCCGAACTAAAAACAAAAGATGATATAATTAAATTAAAAGACGAGGAAATTGCGCTTCGGAAAGATATGAAGCTAAAATTATCTACTAAGATGCTTGGCGAAACGCTGGAGCAACATTGTGAGGTAGAGTTCAACAAGCTACGAGCAATAGCATTTCAGAAAGCTTATTTTGAAAAAGACAACGACTCGTCATCAGGAAGCAAGGGGGATTATATATACAGGGAAAGTGATGATTTAGGTAATGAAATTATTTCCATCATGTTTGAGATGAAAAATGAAGGCGATGAAACGGCAACA
>DATGXP010000744.1:0-1845 GCA_035298845.1 Chitinophagales bacterium | reverse complement strand
TTATTGCCAAACGATACACTGCGCGCAAAACTACCGTTGTAGTCCAGGCTACCAAAGTCTATCAGTTTGTTGGCGGCATCCTCGGGGTTATAAACAAACGGATTGGCAAGTGCATTGGCGTTGCCTTCCATATACCGGCTAAAACTTTTATTGGCTGTTTCGTCTGCCAGCGCAAAAGGATAAACGCGGAAGAAAATCTTAATAGAATCGGCCGCTGGTTTCTTGTTCCATATAAGTTTCGATTCAAAAGCCCGGATAGTATAGCTGCTGGTATCTACTATTTCACCCGAGCCGTTGCGCACCACAATAGTGTTGGGCACCACGCTCAGGCTATCCAGCTTTAGCGTATCGCCTGCCAGGCCGTAGGTTTTGTAGCGGATGTTCGATAAGGTGCTTTGCCCATAGGCCGTTGTGGTTAGCCCAAGGGCAAACAGCAACACGCACACCACTATCCCTAAGGTTTTGAAATACTTCACCGTTGTAAAGAAAATACAATGATGGAAGAGTGAAAATATTGTGCGCTAAATGTGCTTTTGGGGGGTAAAACATGTGTAATGGCTAAAAAATACACTATTGGGCTGCTGGCTGTTTAAGTCCCTCTCCTAAAGGAGAGGGATTTAGGATGAGGTCGCATTTGGCTTGAATTCTAAACTAGAGCTGCAACTTGTCGTTGTCATCATCTTTCACTAGTTTTCAAGCATATGCCTACAGATCCATATAGAGACAATCTGTTCCAGGGTGCGCAACCGCATAAATTTGAATTTGCACGCGAAATGAGGCGCAGTTCTACAGATGCGGAGGAGAAACTATGGAAATTTATAAGAGATAGGAAGTTGAGCGCAGCTAAATTCAGGAGACAGCATGCAATCAGTTTTTTTGTGCTTGATTTTTATTGTCACGAAGTAAAACTTTGTGTTGAAGTGGATGGTGGCATTCATAAAGATAGTGAGAACCGGAAGTATGATGAAGCAAGAACAATTGCTCTAAAAGAATTAGGTATTACTGTCGTGCGGTTTTCAAACGAGACCGTCGAAAAAGATATAACCACGGTATTAGACGCCATTAACAACCACCTCATCCGCCTTCGGTACCTTCTCCTTCAGGAGAAGGACCTTAATAGTATAACGTAGAGTAAACGGCTTTTGGCTGTTCAAGTCCCTCTCCTAAAGGAGAGGGATTTAGGGTGAGGTTGTATTGGCTGTTAACGTCATTCTTGATGGTGAGAATCCCCAATAAATAGTTAGAGTAAACGGCTGTCGGCTGTTCAAGTCCCTCTCCTAAAGGAGAGGGATTAGGGTGATGTTGCATTTGGCTGTCAAGCCTGGCGTACGCTGGTCACACTTTTGTTAACCATCGTTAACACACCCTCCCTTATGCAATTCTGAAAATCCCGCATCGTTCAAAACAAAACCACATCACATGAAACCATCGCTTACACCCCGGCCATTTCTGTTGGCCATTGCCGCCATTTTGCTTTTATCAACCCTGCTGTTTTCTTTCACTACTAAACGCGTTGCACGCATACCGGCACCACAGCCACCGGTTGAAATTTTGCAGGCAGATGATGACTATTACAAAATACCCGATAATGTAGCTTATGCCGGCCAGCAAATGGTGAATAAGGCAGGCCACCTTACACTGGCTACCGAGCTGGGGCAAAACTATTATCTGCCTAATGATACGGCAAACAACACCGGCTTTTTATATGCTGAGGTTAAAGCAGACAACTACACCCCACCCGGCAAGCAGCGGCTGCCTCTCAACATCTGCCTGGTAATAGACCGCAGCGGCTCTATGAGTGGCGCCAAGCTGGATAATGTAAAAAAGGCAGCTAAGTTTTTGGTA
>DATGXP010000743.1:0-6029 GCA_035298845.1 Chitinophagales bacterium | reverse complement strand
AATGGTACACAAGCCTTTGTTTCACCATTCCCTTCTTCCGGCTTCGCAGTTGATTGGTATTATAACGGAAACCTGGTAGTTGGTCAAAATGGAAAATTCCTGCCTTACTTAGGCGACGGGCTTTACAGTGCTGAGGTTTATAACCTCAACTATTCTTTCTGCCGCACTTCGGCAGGGCCCGATAGCATTGTACTGGTTTCAGGAGTTAGCGATATGGTAGACAATACTGTATATGATGTTTCTGTGTATCCTAACCCCAACAGTGGTAAGTTCAACGTAAACTTTACTTCGGCTCAACCACAGGATTTGCGCATGGTTATAACCAGCACCATAGGCCAAACAGTAGTAGACCGTAAGATTCAAAATTTTAATGGTCAGTTTAACGAAGTAATGGATCTAACCGATTTAAGCAGAGGTGTTTATGTGCTTACTATCGAAAGTCCAACAGGCCGTCATAACAGCCGCATAGTAGTTCAGTAAATCAGTCAGTTTCCCTTAAAATTTTGTGAATAAGTTTTAAGGGAAACTCATTTCATTCTTTATATTTGTATCATTACAATTAAATTAAAACGAACAACGCACATGAAAAAAGTAATTTTTACACTATTCTCTTTCTGCCTTTTGACTTTAGGCGCCAATGCGCAATACTGCGGTAACCTTGGCAACCCATCTGGCCCTAACCAGTGCCAGCCTTCTGGTATGCTAGATAAGCCAGGCTTAAGCCCTGCATCTGATAGCTTGCCAGCGGTTAACAACGGCGAAATATCTACTACTGTTATCCAGTTCAAAAATTTTGATACTATCGCTTTTGGTGGTCAAACTTTAACTATTCAAACTTTAAAGGTAGATTCTATCGGTAACCTGCCTACAGGTCTTTGCTGGGCTACCAACAAGGCTAACAACACCTGGGCAAACCAGGAAGATGGTTGCATAAAAATTAACGGAACAACATGTTCTACGCCTGGTCAGCACAAACTGAAAATTATAGTTACTGCTAACGTAGGTATCAACATCACTACAGATGCTGATGCAGCTAACCTGAAGTATTTTGTTCGTGTTAAGAACCTTTGGGACGCTGAAACAGCTATTGATACTACCCAAACATCTAACAACCCTTTTATAGCTTATGGTAATGCTGCTATATGTGGTACAAGCATTAAAGATGCTGCCTCTAACATCAGCACCCTTAACGTAGCACCAAACCCATTCTTTAACAAAGCGGTTGTATCTTTCTATTCAGATAAAGCAGGTATTATGACTGAAAGACTGACTAACATGATTGGCAGCGAAGTATTCCGCAAATCAACTCAGGTTACAACCGGCCTTAACACACTTATGATTGACAGAAACGAACTACCTACAGGTGTTTATTTCTACTCTATCAGCGATGGTAAATCAGTAGCTACAAAAAGAGTAGTTATTTCTGAGTAATCGCTTGTTGAAAACTTTAACGAAAAAGTCTGCCCATATTCGGGCGGACTTTTTTGTTTTGTACTGCGAAAGTTTCGCTATTAGTTTAACCTAAATTATAATCATGAAAAAATTAATTTTTACATTTTGTCTTCTATCAGCCTCTGCACTTGCATTTAATCTTAACGCCCAGCATTGTGCTACACCAGACGGTTCAGCTGCTTGTTCGCCTACCGGTGGCCCTCAATCAGGTGGTTTTGAGGCTGCATCAACCACCCCATGCGCTGTGCAGGGACAGGCTTATAGCCATGCCATTCAGTTTACTATGTTTTCTGCTTTCGATTTTCAGGGCCAGCAAAGTGTAGACAGTATTGAGTTTGTAAGTATCGAGAACCTACCTTGTGGATTATGCTGGGCAGTAAACCAGGCAGACAAAAGATATGACGCTAATGAAGATGGTTGTGTGAGCATTAGCGGAACTACTACCGATGCTGCCGGCCAATACAAACTGGCCCTTTCGCTTAAAGCATGGATTAACGGCCAGGCAACGGGTTTAACAATACCTGCCTCTTTGGTTGACCAAACTGGTATCAGATTGTTACTGCGTGTTAAAGCATCAGATGCTGCATGTGTAAATGCTGATACCTCAGCCAGCGCAAATAACCTTACCGCTACGCAAGGCGGCTGCCCTAATGGCATTAATGATGTAGATGCGGGTGTTAAGTCATTCAGCATTGTACCCAACCCTATGAACAATGGTGCAGAAATTTCATTTGTTGCAGAAAAAAGCGCCCTTTACACAGTGCGCGTTACTGATGTAACCGGCAAAGAAATTTCATCGGTGCAGGTAGATGCCAAAGCAGGCGAAAACACTACCCGTATAGAAAGAAACAACCTGCCTGCAGGTGTTTACTTCCTGTCGCTTACTAATGGTGCAAGCGTAGTTACAAAGCGCTTTTCTATAGCTGACTAACAGCCTTAGTTATCAATGTTTTTAAACCGGGCCTTGTATTAGTTACAAGGCCCGGTTTGTTTTAAGAAACCTTTAGATAGGCAGGGCGTAATAGAGGGTAAGTATTAAAAACTTGCTCTATGAAAACAAATTCTATCTTCTCTAAACTTGCAGTTGTAGCCGCCGGACTTATGCTATTTAGCTCGTGCAGCAAAAACGAAGATGTTGCTCCTAACAACATTATGCAATACAGAAACGAGAGCAGCCAATCTCAAACGTTGGATGTGAGCGAAATCAATACAGATATGGTGCTGGAAGACCGTGTTAACGGGGTAGACTACACCATTACCGGCAATGTGCAGGTTAATGCTAACCTTACTATCCGTCCGGGTGTTACAATAATGTTTAAAGATAATGCAGGCATACAGGTAAACGCACAGGGCTCGCTAACTGCTATCGGTAGCAATGGTAACCTTATATTGTTTACTTCAGAGTCTGGCCGCCGCAGCGCCTGGAAAGGTATTACAGTATTAAGCAGCAATGCACGCAATGTGATTTCTTACAGCAAAATAGAACATGGTGGTGCAGCTAACAGCTTTGGTAGCGGCAACATTATTGTGGGCTCGGGTGCTAACTCTGCTGCGGTTGAAATAAGCCACAGTGAGATTACTGCCAGCGGTACCGATGCTATTGTGGTTTCAGAAGGTTCTAAACTGAATGGATTTACCGGTAATAAGGTACACACTAATTCAGCTTTTCCGCTTAATATTCACATAACCGATGCTGGTAGCCTTTCTGATGGCAACCAGTTTGTAAATAACGGTAAAGAATTTATCAAGGTATCGGGTACAGGCTCTATCAATAAGCAAATCAACCTTAAAAAATTGGATGCTTCATTCCTTATCAGTGGTACTATAACCGCCGCTAACAAATTCTGCATAGCTGCAGGTAGCCGGGTTTACATGGATAACGGTGCAAAGGTTGTTATAGATGGTGCATCGGGCCAGGGTTCTTTCTGCGCCGTAGGCACAGCCACAAGCCCAATAAGCATTGCGGCTATTTACAATGGCAACGGTATCTGGAAAAATATCGAATTCCTTTCTTCAAACTCTAACGATAACAAAATTGAATACTGCACTATAAGCGGTGGCGGTGCTACCGAAGCTAACCATGCAGAAGGTATGATAACAGTAGTAAACGATGGAGATGGCTCGAGCAACATTGTGATTCGCAACAGCACTATCATCAACAGCGCGGCTATCGGCATCTATATTCAAAACCAGGGTTCAGAATACAATTCAGATATTATTTCAGGAAACGTTTTCTCTAATAACGTAAAGGGTAACGTGCACATAGAATAAGATACAGCGCAATAAAGATAAACCAAAACAGCCTCGCCATTGTGCGGGGCTTTTGTTTTTGGGGTTTATGGCATTAAAGCTATTTTTGAATAAATACCTCCAATGTTAAGCCGCAAAAAATTTATACAACGTACAGCCCTTGCTACTGCCGGCTTATCGTTACTCGATTTTATGGAGCCTGTACAGGCTGCTGTGTTTAAAGAACACCTGAACCGTGTAACACCTCTTAACCCCGCATTAGTAGCCCAGGATGAAGATTTCTGGCAGTTTATCCGTTCGCAGTATACTGTATCGCCTAATGTAATTAACCTTAATAACGGGGGGGTGAGTCCACAGCCTAAGCCCGTGCAGGATGCACATATCCGGTATTATCAATATAGCAACGAGGCCCCTTCTTTATACATGTGGCGGGTGTTAGACCAGGGCCGCGAGCCACTGCGCGATAAGCTGGCAGAAATGGCTGGCTGCCTGAGCGAAGAAATTGCTATTAACCGTAACTCTACCGAAGGGTTGAACACTATCATTTTTGGCCTCAATCTTAAAGCAGGCGACGAAGTTGTATTGAGTAAATACGATTACCCAAATATGATGAACGCGTGGAGGCAGCGCGAAAAAAGAGATGGTGTAAAACTCATCTGGGTCGATTTTGATTTGCCGGTAGAAAGCGACGAAGCTTTTGTGCAAAAATTTGCAGCCGCTATTACGCCCAACACAAAGATTGTACACATTACCCATATGCTTAACTGGACCGGGCAAATACTACCCGCCCGCAAAATTGCCGATATGGCACATAGCAAAGGCTGCGAGGTAATAGTTGATGCTTCGCACACATTTGCTCACATTGATTATAAGATACCCGACCTTGGGTGCGATTATTATGCCACCTCGCTGCATAAGTGGCTGTGTGCCCCGTTTGGCACCGGTATGATGTATATTAAAAAGGGAAAGGTAAAGAACGTGTGGGCGCTGCTATCGGCACCTATACCTGATGCTGATAATGTTGGCAAGTTTGAATCGCTGGGTACCCGCTCATTTGCGGCTGAAATGGCCATAGGCAATGCGGTAGATTTTCAGCACCTGGTAGGAGCGAAGCGCAAAGAAGAGCGGTTGCGCTATCTTAAAAATTACTGGTGTAATAAGGCCGCCAAAATTCCGGGTTTTAAACTGTATACTTCTTTAAAAGATGAGTACAGCTGCGCCATAGCCAACTTTACCATAGAAGGCTTAAAGCCTGAGGATATCGATACGCAGCTGTTTGAGAAATGGAAGATACACACCACTACCGTTAACCACGAAAAGGTACATGGAGTACGTGTAACACCGCACGTGTATACCTCACTATATGACCTTGACCGGCTGGTTACCGCTATTAAGGAAATTGCAGGTAATAAATAGCTCGGGAAATATGGTGTAAAATCAGCTTAACTTTTTCTCCATCAGGTAGTGCGGAATGTTTACCTCTGTAAACTCATCGCCAACGATGGTATAGCCTAATTTAAGATAAAACGGAGTAGCCACTTTGCGCGCGTGGCAAAACATGGTTTGGTAGCCGTTTTCATGCGCATATTTTTCTGCTGCCAGCGATAGCTTTTTGCCCAGGCCTTGTCCCTGTTCAGCCTCATCTACTGCCACCTGACGCATTTTCATGCGTCCGTTTTCTGCTTTAGTTAGGGTAAGGCATGCCTTACAGGCCCCGTTTTCAAACAGGCCAAAATGCAGGTCATGCTCATCTTTCTTAAGCTCTTCAGGCGTAAATTTCAACCCAAGCGGCTTGCGCAACACCTTATCGCGCAACTGTAATGCAAGGTGGTATTCGGGGCTTTGGTAGGCAAAGGTCTTTATCAGTAGGGCCATTATATTTGCTAAAAAACGAAAATGAACATGGTGAGGGATAACTTTTAACGAAATTATTATACTTTCGACACAAAATTAAAAACACAAATGAAAAAGATCCTTTTAATGTCTGCCCTTTCTATCGCCTCATTCGGTGTAATGAATGCTCAAAGTGCAACAACTACTCAATCTACTACCACTACTACTACCAAGCAATCTCCACAAGCACGTGCCAAGGCTATGGTATCTAAAATAACTAAGTCTGTGGGCCTTCAGGGCGACCAGTGGACTAAAGTAAATACTTTGTATGTAGAGTACTTTACCAAGTTAGATGTAGTGAGTGCAGATGCTGCTAAAGTAAAGGAACTGGACAAAACAACCGCTACCACTTTAGCCGGTATACTTACTCCTTCTCAGTTAAAGTTATGGCAGGCAGATTCGGCAAAGTAATTTGCTGAGCTGTTTTTATATAG
>DATGXP010000742.1:0-2687 GCA_035298845.1 Chitinophagales bacterium | reverse complement strand
GATAAACACATTGATCGGATAAAAGAAGCCGTAAAACACCTAACATCTATGCTCGAGGATCTTCTTTCGCTTAACAGGTTAGAAGAAGGGCTGATAACAGCAAAATGTGAGTTGATAAATATGAATGGGTTTATATCTACTTTTGTGGCCGATATGCAGGAGATACTTAAACCCGGTCAGCGTATTGAATACACCTACACAGGTCTCAATGAATTGCACACGGATAAGCACTTGATAAAAAACATATTGCTTAACCTTGTTTCCAACGCCATTAAATTTTCACCGGAAGATTCTGTTATAGAGCTACAGGTGGTACATAATAAGCAATTGATGTTTATTGTGAAAGATAACGGGATAGGCATCTCGAAAGAAGACCAGGAACACTTGTTTGAACGTTTTTTCAGGGCGCGCAATGCACAGAACATACAAGGTACCGGCCTTGGTCTGCACATAGTTACCAAATATCTTGAATTACTACAAGGCAAAATTGAACTGCATAGTGAAATAAACGCCGGTACTACATTTACAGTAACGATACCAATCACTTAAAATACCCAACCCTATGTCTAAGAAAATTGTTTTGATAGAGGATAACAATGCAGTAAGAGAGAATACCGAAGAGATATTGCAACTGGCCGGATACGAAGTTGCCTCCGCCCCCAATGGGAAAAAAGGCGTGGAACTGGTGCTGAAAGAAAGCCCGGACTTGGTAATATGCGATATAATGATGCCTGAACTTGACGGGTATGGGGTGTTGCATATGCTGAGCAAAAGCAGTAAAACGTCGGCCATACCTTTTATTTTTCTTACAGCTAAGGCAGACCGCACAGATTTTAGAAAGGGAATGGAGATGGGGGCTGATGACTACATTACCAAGCCTTTTGATGATATAGAATTGTTGAACGCTGTTGAAACGCGCCTGAAGAAGAATGATATACTTAAAACAGAATTTGCTGCCAGTGCCGAAGGCGTAAATGATTTTTTTAGAATGGCAGGAGCCAATGGTAAAATAGATTTAACCAAAGGCGACCGCGAAATTCAACATGTAAAGAAAAAGCAAATGCTGTATACAATGGGGCAGCGGCCAACCAGCCTCTTTTTTATTGTAAAAGGGAAACTGAAGTCTTTTCGCACCAACAATGATGGTAAAGAGTTGATTACAGCTATCTATAAAGAAGGCGATTTTATGGGTTACAATGCCCTGCTGGAAGAAACGGCTTATACCGATAATGCTGAAGTAATGGAAGATGCAGAAGTGATGTTGATTCCGAAAGCAGATTTTACCACCTTGCTGAACGGTGATGTTCAGCTATCGCATAAGTTTATTAAGCTGTTAAGCCAAAACCTTACCGAGCGGGAAGAACAGCTTTTGAATCTTGCCTATAATTCCCTGCGCAAGCGGGTAGCCAACGGATTATTGCATGTATATGCCAAATATAAAAGGAGTCCGATAGATAATCCTAAGCTGGAAATACCACGTGAAGACCTTGCACAGGTTGTAGGTACGGCTACAGAAAGTTTAATAAGGACTTTAAGTGACTTTAAGCAAGAGAAACTTATTGATATAACGGCTGGTAAAATAACCTTGCTTAACGAAGATAAACTCAAGAACCTGGCTAACTAAGCCGGGTTTTATAGTAGGTTTTTATTACTTTTTTACAGCTTATTTTGGTTTAGATAAACCCCTGTTGCAATTAACATAAGCCCTACCACTGCCATTACTATATGTAGTATAAACAAGAAACGCAACAAGATTATCTGAACTACCAGCCAGCCAATAAGCAGAATGCCTTGTGCTATAATTGCTAAAGGGTAGTATTTTGTTCGGGCAAGTGTAATGGCTGCTATAGTAAAACTAAGCAATCCGTTTACCACCAATAAAATAATGCCCGGTATAGTGTAGTTGCTGAAGGGAGAGTAAGTCAAATGGGTTAGCGACATGCCCAGTGTGCTTCCATCGGGTTGTAGTATAAAACTCATCCCGCCGTACACGGCACCTATCCCATTGAACAGTAGAAGTATGAGTGCTAAATAGCGAACCGGTTTTTCCATATCGGTAAGTCCTTACTCCCATTTATCTCTATCGGTAATATCTTCGTCTTCGGCCTGTTGGTATTTGTTGATCCGCTGTACATTGCTCATCTCCTGACCTTCGCGATTTTGGCGCTCTAATGTCCAGGAGTCGGTTAGTGAAGTCTCTATCCAAAGGCTACCACTTTTGCGAAATACCTGCATCGATAAACCAAACTGCTCCCATAGTTTACTTTCAATATCACTTACCTTATCGGTTTTATTAATGGTCCATACTCCTTCGCTGTGCATCCGGCGGCATTCGGCCAGCTTTCTGTCGCGTGTAATTATGCGCGCTTTAGGCAAAGCTGTTTCCGGCTTATAGGGCACATCAAAGAATTCAATTTTCAGAAATGGAAATTCAGCGCTGAACTCCTGTTGCACAGCGCTTATGGTTTTATCGTTTGTTATTTGTATTTCCATACATTCTACTTTTTAGCGCAACAGCTGTGTTTTGTACAGTCCGTTTT
Organism: Chitinophagales bacterium; assembly: GCA_035298845.1. GTDB lineage: Bacteria > Bacteroidota > Bacteroidia > Chitinophagales > LD1 > Bog-950. The sequence goes on along the minus strand of DATGXP010000742.1, from coordinate 147 downwards.
GCTCAGTTTAGGGCTCAGATAAGGTATACCCAAATCCAACCCGCGTAAAATCAACAAGCAAGCCATCACTATTGTAAAAACAGGTATAGCTTTGGTTATCTTGCTTCGCATATTTAAACTTATCGAACCCGCCGCTATTGATACAAA
>DATGXP010000741.1:0-7773 GCA_035298845.1 Chitinophagales bacterium | reverse complement strand
TGATGTGCTGCCCCATCCGCACATTGGGCTAAGCACCCTTACATTTTTGTTTGATGGCAGCATAATGCACCGCGACACTTTAGGCAACGAGGTAGAAATTAACCCCGGTGCCGTAAACTGGATGACTGCGGGCAAAGGCATAGTACACTCCGAGCGTACACCTGAGCATTTGCGCCACTCGGATAAATATATGCATGGGCTGCAGATTTGGGTGGCACTACCTAAAGCGCTGGAACAAATGGAACCTGAATTTTTTCATGTTGAGAAAGAACAAATACCCACATGGGCAGAGGGCGACCTGCAATATAAACTGATAGCAGGCGAGGCCTTTGGCAGAAAATCGCCGGTGCCGGTTTATAGCCAGCTATATATGCTGGAGATAAAAAGCAAGACAAGACAGACTGTAAACATAGGGCACGAACTGGCCGGCGAATCGGGCCTGTATATTTTAGACGGGGCGGTGATAAGCGATGGCAACACTTACGGACCCAAGCAAATACTGGTAACCACCGATAGCAGCCTTTGCGCATTTACTATAGAGGCTAACAGCACCATCTATATTTTTGGTGGCACACCATTTGCCGAGGAGCGGTTGATAGACTGGAATTTTGTAGCCAGCAGCCGTGAGCTGATAGAGGATGCCAAACAAAGGTGGCAGGCGCAAACCTTCGGAAAAATAAAAGGAGACGAAACAGAATTTATGCCGTACCCGGCACTGAACAAAAAATAAACCATGGCACATGTAACCGGTAGTATAGGCGAGCAATTTTACAGGGTAGAACTAAAATCGCCCACAGGCAATACGGTAATAGCTGATGAACCGTTGGAGTTAGGGGGCAAAGATCTGGGCTTTTCGCCCATGGAGTTATTAGCTTCTTCATTAGCGGCCTGCACATCGGCCACGCTGCGCATGTATGCCGATAGAAAAAAATGGGAGCTGGCCGAAGTGAAAATTGAAGTAGAACTTAACTGGGATGCCGATGCCGGCAAAACCACCATAAACCGCAAGCTGGAACTGATAGGCAACCTGGACGATGAACAAAGAGCCCGCCTGCTTACCATAGCCAATAGCTGCCCCGTGCACAAAATACTAACGAACCCGATAGAGATAGGGACGGAGTTGGTGGCAAACAATTAGTATAATGTCGCGCTGATAGCTGAAAGATACTTTTTAATACAAACAGCCCGGCTAACGCTTGGCTGTTTGTATTAAAAAGTAAAGCATTAAAACTTATAACTATAACCCAACCGTATTACCTGTGTTTCGTAATAATCATATCCCACATAGCTAAAACCGTTGCCCCGTATATCTTCCCTGGTTACCATTGTGTTTAGCAGGTCGGTAGCATTCATAAACAATTCACCTTTGCCTTTTTGTATTGTCTTTTTCAAGCCCAGGTTAAGTGTAAACCGGTGCCCGATTTTACCCTGTGGAATAAGGTCGGGTGCTAAATAAACAGCGGTTAATTGCAGTTCAAATTTAAGGGGCAAATGGAAGAAAGTATTAAGCTTAACGTTGCCCGAAAACACCTGATTAGCCGGCGCGCTAAAGGTAGTGGCTACCGGATATTGGTTGATAACCGTGTAAGCGTTTATACGGTTGTGGTAGCCGTTCATGTTCAGGTTAAAAGTAAACAGTTTTGTAATATCCTGCGACAGCACAAGTTCTAAACCTGTAGCGTAGCTTCTGCCTGTGTTTTGCATTACTGAGTACAGCAGTGTGCTGCCGGGCACTATGGTGCGTATGCGCGTAATAGTTCCATCCGCCAGGCGATGGTAGGCTGCTGTATAAAAGTAACCGCTCTTCCAGTTTGTTTTATAACCCACTTCTATCAGGTGCGTAAACTGGGGGCGGAGCGCCGGGTTACCTACCTTTATAATTTCAGCATCATCATACTTAGGGAAAATGCGGATGTCCACTTCGTTTGGCCTGTCAACCCTGCGGTTGTAAAAAAGCGAAAGTTTGTGGCGCTCATTTATTTTATAAGCAAGGCGAACATTGGGAAAAGGCTGTATGTAGTAATAGCCATCGGTTTTGTAAACCGGATGATTGGAACCCACTACATAATTTATGTTTACATATTCTACACGCAGGCCAACTTCGGCTTCAAACTTTTTGCTTTCAAAAATATAGTTGCTGTAAAGGGCCGGTATAATTTCGTTGTAAGTAGCTGGCCCGCCCGAAGCACTATCTAAAGGCGAATTAAGCCCCGGGATAAATTTCATATTAGTAGGAATTACCCGGTATCTGAATTTAAAGCCGCCCTCTATACGGCCGTATTTAAGCGGGCGCACATAATCCGCCGTTATATCTGCCACATGCTCATCGGATATGAGGGCAAAAGCATCTTTACCGGTGTAGGTGGGAAGGATGTTATCGAAAAAGTATTTTTCATCCTCGCGGTGAAAGGTGTAGTTAAAGACCAGATTGAGTAGATGCCCCGGCTGTTTAAATTTGTGCTGATAGGCCACAGATGCCATGGCGGTAATTTTTAACTCGTCTTCTAAAAACTGCCAAAGGCGAAGCCGTTCAGAAAGATCAGCATTGAAAAAAGGCTGATCGCCATTATCCAGAATTTTTTCGGTTCCAAACATACCCGAAAGCGTAAGCATGTTGTGATCATCAATATTGTAATCAATACCGGTTTTTACCGTAGCAAAATGGGTATTGCGGTTGCGCTTGGTTTGTTGATTGATGACAGTTCCGTTATCGTAGGTGCGTGTTACAAATTCATTTTTATTCAGGGTTTGCGTGTAGAGGTAATCGCCCTGAAAAAAGAAATTGGCTTTGCCCTTGCGGTAGTTAAACGAAAGCGAAGGATTTACTTTTGGAGTAAACCGGTACTGCGGACGGATGGTGGGGAGGTTCTGTTTGCGCACCCACAACGAGCCTATGCCAGCGGTAAGCCCGGCCTTTCCATTAAATCCATCCTGCTTGTTCTTTTTGTAAATAATATTGATAATACCCGCGTTACCGTTGGCATCGTACTTAGCCGAAGGGTTGTTGATTATTTCAATTTTCTCGATGGCTGATGCTGGAATATTATCCAACCCCGATTGGCTGCCCATACCGGTTAAGGCGGTTTGCCTGCCATCTATCAGCACCGTAATTTTATCACTGCCGCGCAACTGCACCTTGCCATCCTGCACAGTAACACCAGGCAGGTTTTGCATGGTTTGCAAAACCGAACCGCCGCTTTGGCTGATGTTGTCCGCCACCGAAAAAACTTTCTTATCCATCTTGCCGCTCACTGCATCCTGCCGGGCGGCAACGGTTACTTCGCTTAAAGTAGTGGTGCTTTCTTCCATCTCTATATCGGGCACTTCTATAAATTGAGAGAGCGTGCCTACAAATAGTGGCTGCCGTTTGGTGGTATAGCCCACCGACGAAATTTCGACCAAATAAGTGGCAGGTTTTATACCGGTAAGTATAAAGCGCCCATCATCGCCGCTAACAGTGCCGGTTATAAAGGCGGAATCTTTTTCCGCTTTCAAAATCACATTGGCATAAGCCAATACAACTTTAGCAGCTTTATCTTTTATAGTGCCCGATACCGTTATACTTGTGTTTTGCGCCCATACGTTGAAAAAAGAAAATACAATTACCAGAAGCAGCATAGCTGCCTTTATATCCCTTGTCATGTTCTGTATATTTTTAAAAAGAAGCACACCGGTAGCCGGCGTGCTTCCTGCATTGTTAGTTAATCTTTCTTTCCCTTTTCATGACCTTCTTTTGTTTTGCTCAAAAGCTTGCCATCGGCCGTAAACAGGGCATCGAAAGTTTCGTTATCTTTTTTCAATTCTGCCTCGTAGCAACTGCCTGTTTTTACGCTTTCAATTTTAGCGGCTTCTTCTACTTTATACCCTGCAAAATCTTTGCGCAGGGTAGCGAGTATAGCAGCGGGCAAATCGGCTATTTTAATTTCGGTTTCGGTTTCGAGCCATTTGCCTGTGTTATCAAAGTTGGCCGAAACTTCGGTACCGTTCAGTTTAAAACTTGCTTCGTATTCTGTTTTGCTTTCCAGCTCCCATGTGGCATTAGTTACAGCAGGAAACTTTGCTTTAAAAGCCGACATAACAGCAGCAGGAACTTTATCATTATTTATTTTTTGCGCAGACAGGCCGGCACTAATCAATAGCCCAACTGCCCATAGCATGAATTTATTTTTCATTGGTATAGTTTAATTGTAATAAAAGAAATATGCACAAACACATACAGCATTTGCGGAAAAGTAAAAAAAGCGCCGGCTAGGATATAGGGGGGCGAAAAATATTGGAGATATAGTCGGATATGTAGACTCTGTGGGTAGGCACGGTATTGAGCGGTAAAGCAGGCAATGGCTTTATGGCAGGCACCTTAATGCAATGATAAAAACAAATGATTTGTTGCTGCTGCTCAAAGTGAAATTGCACCGGTGCATGTGGTTTATCACCATCTTCTTCCTCTGCTTCAAATTCGTGCTCCGTTTCTTCTATCAGCTGTCCCATGCCCGAGACGTGCTCTACAAGAAACTCAATAGCATTCAGGTCGCGGTCCTCGGTAGCTTTACACTGCCTGAACATGGCAGGCAGATCTTTTATATGCGAGAAATCGCCCAGTGGCAACACAAGTGTGCCAAACAGGTAAAAGATGATTAGCAATATGGAGGTGAATGTCTTCAATCCGTATTTTTGACGGAGCAAATTTAGTTTAATGATTGAAAGACCAAACCAATGCATGCAAGCAGTGTCCATACTTGTAAAAAATCTTGCTTTTCAAGGCTTTTTTACAAAACATAGAATGCACTAAAATGCAAAAAGGCCCTCATTTTATTGAGAGCCTTTTGCGGACCGGACGGGACTCGAACCCGCGACCTCGTCCGTGACAGGGACGCATTCTAACCAACTGAACTACCGGTCCTTCCTACCCTTCCTTTCGAAAGGGAGTGCAAATATATTCGCTTTTTCATTTTTGCCAAGTAGTGCACGAAAATTTTTCGGAAATTATTGATTGAGTGCCTTTAAAGCCCCATTAAAAACCAGAAAACCCCTTTCGGGGCTTTCTGGTTCAAGTTTCTTTGGCAATATCTACTGCACCACTAATTTCCCTCTACCCACGGCTTTGCCGTTGGTGTTTATCTCAAAAATGTAGCTGCCGTTATTAAGGCCGGCTTTTTCTATTACAAAGCTATTGGTATGCGTGCTGCGCTCCTGCCTAACCAGGCGGCCGCTTAGGTCATACACCTTTAGCTCAAGGTTAGTGAAGTCCTCTCCCGCCACTGCTATGCGTGTGCTGGTGGTAAAGGGGTTAGGGTAAGCATTAATAGTTACCGGCTTCTCTTCGTACAGTGTTTCTATATCAGTTACCAGCACTTTGCCTATGCGCACGGTGGCGGTATTGGTTAGCACGGGAGGGTTGTAATCAAAGTAGATGTTCACCTCATTGTTTATTACTGTGCCGTTGGTGTTACCCGGTTTTTGCTTAATGCTGAATTTTACAAAACCATTGCTCTGCAGTTGGTTGGCGCCGCTATCGGGCAGGTTAATATTAGCAAAGGTAAACTGCAGCACGTTGCGGCCCAGTATTTCCATTATGTATGGATGGCTGCCGGCTCCGGCTACAATGGTAGCGGGGTCCAGGTAATCGGCCAGGGTATCGATAAGGCGTATAAGGTAAGCCGTATCGTTACCGGTGTTTTGAAAATACAAAGTGTATTCAAGTTCGGTAGTGCTGTCTACCAGTTTATCGGTGCCTACACCATCGGGCATCACTACTTTTTCGTTAGGGTCGAAGCTGTTGCGTATTTCGCCACAGGCCGTATAGTGGTAGCCGTAGTATCCGTTTATAGGGTAATCTATATAATAACCCAGGCTTATGCCGCCCTGCTGGTTAGTGCCGGCTGCTTCTATAGCCGCTGTGGCAAACTTTGAGTACGGGTTATAGGCTGTCTGCTCTATAGTAGCCCTCCAGGTAGAGCCATTGGCCGGCACATGCTGCAATAGCTCGGCACCGGCACCTAGTTGTACCGGTACATGCATTAGTATTACGTTGTCTTCTATTACCAGCAGGCTCTTAGGGTTGCTCATACCCCCGTTGCCTTTATTCTTCAATGTAAATGTTATGGTATCGGTTTGCGGGTTATACACCACTGCCATCTGCAAATTGGATTGGTCCCACAGCGGCGAAACATTAATTACCGTGTCCTGAAAAGCGTGTGCATCTATACACAGCGTGTGGCCGGTGAGTGCTACATCGCAGGTAAGTGTACCGTAAATATGCAGAGTAGCGCATTGCATAGCATCCAGCGGGGCTACTACAAAATAATATTTGTTGCCGGCATTGGTTACAAATGGCACCGATGTAGAATCTACATGAAAATTAGTATCTATTTCTACTTCTATTATACCGGTAAAGGGGGTCGTGCCGGTGTTGCAATACTGTGCCGTGTATGTAGAAGGCATACAGGCCCGCAGGCGGCTTATACTGCTGCTGATGATTATATAGGGGCTATATACAATTGGTTTCAACCCAAACGATATGCTGCTATCGGCACCCAGTGGCAAATTAATCACCGGTTCGTTACAGGCCGATGCCTGCCAGTAAGGCGATGGGGGGGCCACATGCGCCGTATAATTACCGGTGTCTAAACCCACCGAGTAGTAACCAGAGTCGCGGCTAACTAACGTAAAGGTATCGGTAGGGCTGCTAAAGGTTAGCATTACGGGGCGGATAAACGGCTCATTGCTTTCGCGCGCGCAGTTTCCGTTATCATCATAATAAGTATTGCCGCTCAGCGTGCTGGGATATACTACACCGGCGCTATCCATTTTAATTAAAAAGGCCGAGTAATTATTTATTTCATTCTGTATCCATCCGCCTGTTATATATCCTCCATCGTGCGACTTTATAAATGTTTTATACCCAGAATGAAGCAACTGTGTATTGTAGCCAATGTTGGCTGTGGGCAGCTTGCGAAAAAGCAGCACATTGCCCAGCGAATCGGCAATACAGAAAGAAAATTTATCAATATAACTGGTGTTCCGGTTGCCTATTAGTGCAAATGAATTGTCGTCGCGCTCAATAATACTACCATACCAAATACTGCTATCGGGCAGGGGCGCATAATTTGCTGTCCATAGTTCATTACCCTGCTGATCTACTTTTGTAATTTTGTTGGTACCGGTACTAAAATCGCCTATACACAGCAAAATATTACCATCGCGCGCTATGGTAGGCGTGCTGAATTTTTGACCGGCAGGTATATACTCCCACAAAAAATTACCGCTGCCGTCTATCTTAACTACACTGTAGTGCGTTTGTGCGCCCGAGCCCCTGGCCACCACCATTACAAAGCCGCCATCTTTGCTATTGCGCAGGCTCTGTATATACTTACTGGAGTCGGTATCGAAATAAGTGCGGCGCCATATAGTATCGCCATTGGCATCTAACCTGCTTACATACAAGCGGTAAATCATAGTAGCCGTGTCGTATCCCGTAAGCGCGCAAATAAACCCACCGTTATCGGTAGTGTCTATATCGGCATTGCCTATGCTGTTATTCTGTACATGCGGGTGTATCGGTTTTTTCCAAACCTGCTGTCCGTTGGCATCGGTGCGCAACATTACACGCTCGTTGCCAAAAGCGTAATACAGCAATACCAACCCACCATCCTGTGTGGTATTGCTAATACTAATAGCGGCAAAAGAATCCTGATCGGCTACCCACATAGGCTCGCCATTGGCAGCTATTTTCATTATGCGCTGCGGGCCTTCTTCCACGTTCCACCCGGTAGT
>DATGXP010000740.1:0-2859 GCA_035298845.1 Chitinophagales bacterium | reverse complement strand
TATTCCGACAGGTTTTTTGCCGGTGTGGCTTTACCGCACATTTTGCTTAACCGGTTAAACGGCCCTATGTCGGTATTTGAAACCTCGCCCGAAATTGCACGCCAGTATTATCATTTACTCATAACCGGAGGCTATGTTTTCTCATTGGGTAAAAAGGTAAAGTTTATGCCTTCGTTTTTATTGAAGTATGTACCGGTACATGCACCTGTTACGTTCGACTTTAACGCCACCTTTGTTTTTGTAGACCGCCTTTGGCTGGGTGCAGCTTACCGGTTTAACGACAGTTACAATTTTATGGCGGCAGTAAACATTACGCGTCAGCTACGTGTAGGTTATACGTACGACTTAACCGTATCGCCGCTTAGCAAATACACCAGCGGCAGCCACGAGGTAATGCTGGGCTTTGATTTTGATTTTAAGAAAGGCAAGGTGGTGAACCCCAGACAGGTGAAGTATTTTTAAATCCTCTTCCTGCAAAAAGCGGGATGAAACAAAAGGGGACTTAAATACAAAATGCATCAAAACACTCTTGTTTTATTTCATTGGCTCCATACCCCACTGCGCCCACTCTTCGTATGCGGGGCCGTAAACACTGGTTACCGGTAATCCGCATAAGCGCATAATAATTTCTAATTGCCCGCGGTGGTGCGCCTGGTGCTTGATGAGAATGCCGAGGGTTACGCCGCGTTTCCATTTTTCGCCATACATTTCAGTTTCAATTTCGAGGTCGGCATCGGTCCAATTGGCCAACTGTGCTACTAGGCTATCGGATGATTGCTTGTAGGCATCACAAATTTCTTTCACGGTTTCGCCGTTGTAGTCGGTCTGCTCTTTACCGTCTATTTTAAGGCCGGCCTTCTCCATCATCTCTTTTACGGTATGGGTAATGTGCCATGCTAAAAAGCCTGCCGTGCGCACGCGCTCATGCACTTTTTTGTTAAGTGCTTCATCTGTTAGCAGCGAGAAAAGTTTAAGTGTTCCTTCGCTTTCGTATTTCCATTCGTTTAAAAAGTGCTGTAGCGTGGTATACATAATTTATGGTTTGGGGTTTAAAATGTTTTCTAAAATAAAAGTGAATTCGCTGAGCATAATGGCGGTAGCGCCCCATATGACGTGGCCATTGAAATGGTAAGCCGGTACGCGAACTATAGTGCCGCCCATTACTTTTATCTCCGTTTGCATGTTGATGTTCTGCTGGTCGAGGAAAAAATCTACGGGTACTTCTACTACTTTTTCAACCTCGGTTGGCTGAGGTACAAACTCTGTAACCTGCTCTACAAACCCGACCGACGGATACACCAGGAAATTGCTGGGCGGAATATACAACTCGCTTAAGCGGCCAATTATTTCAATCCTGTTTCTATCCAACCCAATCTCTTCTTCAGTTTCGCGCAGGGCCGTTTGCACCAGGTCGTTATCTTCTTCATCTTTTTTGCCACCCGGAAAACTCATTTGCCCGCTATGAACGCCCTCGTAGGTTTTGCGCTGGGTAAAGGCAATATTTAAGAGGCCTGCACGCTCATAAAGCAAAAGCATAACACCGCTTATGCGCGGGTTTAGTGCTGCTATCTGCTGCGGTGTAAGCCGCGGACGGTAAGAGGGGGCCATACGGTATTGCGCTGTTTCGCCAGGCAAAGGCTTGCTTAATTCTACCCGCAACTCATCGATAAACTGCCTGTTAAATTCCATTACTGCAAGATTAACCTTTGCTTTGAAAACCAAATTACAATTTTAGGAACGAAGAATTATCTTTGGCGTTCCTAAAAAACAGGGGATACAAAAAAATTACTACAATGCTATCGCGATTTACTGCTACAGGCGTAACTGCTGACGAAAAAGAAGTTGTTCTTGCTTACCAACTAAAAGAAGAAGAATTTAAGGTTAACCTATTTATAATTCCACGCAAAGGTTTGAAACCTGAAGCGCTGGAGCAAATAGAAAAAAACTGGGTGGATGGCGAAGCCATTGAGTTTCCGGAAGGAACAGTGGAGGTGAGCCCCAACCTGAATGCTGAAAGTGTGTTGCCGGAAGATATCCGCTCCGAAGAGTCGGGTAAAATACGCACCAAACAAAACGAGTGGGCCTATACCCTGCTTACAGCCAAACTGTGGGAAAGCTACCTGACTGAGCTGGAAGACCTGAAGAAGAAAGCCGCTGAGTTAACACAGTATAACCGCCAGCTGTTTGACGATGCAAAATCATTTTGGGAGCGTGTGCTTGAGCACCGGAAAGAGCGCGACATAAGCCAGGAGCGCCTGGATAAAATAAAGGATGATGTAAACTCTATTTTTGAGAAGCTAAAGACTTTCCGCAAATCGGAAAGTGCCGAGTTTGAAACGGCATCGGGTAAGCAGCGCGATGAGATGATAGCTAAGGTGGAAGAACTGAAAAAGCGCGCTAACGAAAAAGCCAACTTTAAAATACTGCTTGAAGATTTCAAAAATCTGCAGGCCGAAAGCAGAAAGAACCGCTACAGCAAATCGGACGATGCGCAACTGCGTAAAATATTCGATTCGGCTTTTCAGTTTATAAACGAGCAGCGTAACCACTTCTTTAGCGATATGACAGCTACCCGCGTAAAGGGACTGAACGAGGTGATAACCAAAATGAGCCAATCGCTTGCTTACGACCAAAAGGATTTGGATGCACTTAAGCGCAAAGCAGAAAGCAATAAGGTGTCATCGCTGGAAATGCAGCTGATAAAGGTGAAAACTAATATGCTGAACGAAACCATAGCCAGCAAAGAAGAAAAGCTAAAAGACATCCGCTTAACACTGGAAAAACTGCTGAAGCAAAATAAAGGCAAGAAGAGCGAATCGAGCGTGACTAAAACCGAAGTAACCGATAACACTAAAGAAG
>DATGXP010000739.1:0-2928 GCA_035298845.1 Chitinophagales bacterium | reverse complement strand
AATGGGCCTGTTCTTAACAGGCGTTGCTTTAGTTGCATATAATGGGCCTAACCCACCACCACCGTACCCTATGCTAAACCGCTTAAGCGGCACAATTACCAACCGGGCCGAAATATCGAAAGGCGCAAAAGGTTCGCGCTCGGTGCACATCAAGTTGCTGGAGTATCCTGATTTCGATTTCATAATTACCGGTTATATGTACCGGGCTATGCATGTAGAAAATTATGTAGAAAACGTACAACCACTCGATACACTTGAACTACAGCTTGGCTACGATGAAATGCAGATGAAACTTACACGACAGAAAGAACCTGACTTCTGGACAAAGCACTTCGATTATTTCCATATACCTGTTTACGGCCTGGAGGATAACGACTACGTATATCTATCGCCGACAGATTATAGCGATGCCGATAACGACAACACCATTGCGGTAATAACCTTCGGCTTATTGGGCGCTTCTATAGGCGGCTTAGCGTTATATATTATGGTCAAAAGTTGGAAGGCATAACTTATACCTATATGTAGCAGGTATAATATCCATTACATCGTAGGCCTGTAGATAACATTGCCCACTGTACGGGCAAACTCCTTTTTCTGCTCTATCAGCAATTTATGCAGCTTCATTAATTTCAATAGCTCAGCATCATCTTTGCTATCTTTAATCCGCGCTTCAATTTTCTTTAACTCTGCAATATTTCGGTATTGCTTAAAGCGCATAATTGCAGAGGCTATATCCTTTGTAAAAATATCGCGCTTACCCGGAATTACGATTTTGTATTTATTAAACCAGTTTTCGCTTAGCGAATACGGTTGCGCTAATATGCCAATAGCCAGCTGCGAGATATTCAAATCATCGTGAGCTGTAAAAAACTTTTCTTCGTGTACCTCTCCCTGGGCAAACTCATGCTGTATAAACTCATATATCTGCTTATACTGTACAGTCTCCAGGTTTAGTCCATCCAACTCCTCCAGCACATATTGGGTTACACTAATTTCATTCTCTATATCGCCAATTTTCCAGGCACCGAATTCTATCAGTATGCGTATTATTTCCCGCTCCAGTATATACAGGTTGCTGGTAGCCTCATTGTATTGTTCCTGGTGCTGCCCGTGGTCCTGTTGTTCTTCCCTTTTCCTTACCTCCTGCTTTACGTCTTCCTTCTCCTGCTCACCGGCTTTCTTGCGTCTTGTTTTGTTAACCTCGGTTATCAAAATCTGTTCGCTCATGTCAAACAGCTGGCTGCACTGCTTGGTATATACCGACCGGTGTATAGGGTCCGGTATCTTGGCAATAGATTCTATTATATCCCTTATCAGTTCCGATTTGCGGATGGGGTCGTTCTTAGCCTCCTCTGCAAACAATGACGACTTAAAAAGGATAAGGTCTTTACGGTTATCCTTTATAAACTGCGTTAGCCCATCGGCCCCCATCTTCTTCACAAAAGAGTCAGGGTCTTCCTGGTCGGGCAATATTACCACCCGCACATTCATACCTTCCTCCAGTATCAGGTCGGTTCCGCGCAGGGCTGCTTTTATACCTGCCTTATCACCATCATACAGCATGGTTATATTTGGCGTAATACGCTTTACCAAACGTATCTGGTCTACAGTAAGCGATGTGCCCGATGAGGCCACTGCATTCTCTATACCCGCCTGGTGCAGCGATATCACATCCGTATAGCCTTCTACCAGAAAACACTCATCTTTCTTCCGTATCTCATTCTTGGCATAGTAAGCGCCGTATAGTAGCTTACTCTTCAGGTATACTTCGCTCTCAGGCGTGTTTACATACTTTGGCGCCTTCTCATCCTTCACCATTATACGCCCGCCAAAACCCACCACCTTGCCGGTCATATTATGCACGGGGAACATCACCCGGTTACGGAAAAAATCGGCTGTGCTGCCTTCTTTAGGCGATGTAAGCCCCGCCTTTTTAAGCACTTCTATATTGAAACCTTCTCTTAAGGCATGCTTGGTAAACGTATCAAACCCATCGGGTGCAAAACCCAGCTGAAACTTCTCAATAGTGTGATTCAGAAATCCACGCTCTTTAAAATATGCCAACCCTATTTTGCCGCTTTCGTTATGCAGCATGTAATCAGTGTAGAACTTCTGCGCCGTTGCGTTGGCAATGTGTATACTCTCCAGCAGGTTATGCTTCTCCAGCTCCTTCTTCTTGTCCTCATCACTTACCTGCGTTTCATCTATCTCAATGTTATACTTCTTGGCCAGGTAACGCAGTGCATCGGGGTAGGTTAGCTGCTGATAATCCATCAAAAACTGCAAAGGGCCACCTGCCTTACCACAGCCAAAACACTTATAAATATTTTTGGCCGGGCTAACATTAAACGATGGCGTCTTCTCGTTATGAAAAGGACATAAACCCTGCAGGTTTGCACCGCGCTTTTTCAGCGTAACAAACTCGCCCACCACGTCTTCCACGCGGGCCTCGTCCATTATCTTATCTATCGTCGGTTTGCTAATCATTTTGGGGGCTGCAAATTAAGCATATCTGGCAATAAAAAAGCCCGCAGAATGCTGCAGGCCGTTAAACTGTACTTTTTTATTCTTGCATTTGCTTCCCACCCAAAATCCACCTTCCGCATTTCCTATTGGCCTGATGCAGCTTGTGCCTTATTATATCTGGCTGCTATCCATGGCGGAACATCTACCTTAATATCATTTATGTATCCTTTCATTCGGACTACCGGCTGCAAATCATCAGAGTAGCCGCGACGGTGCATATTGCAGTCGAACTTACCGCTTAGTAAAAACGAGGTTTTATCTGCATTCCATTCCACTTTACTTACCTTAAAAAAGTTACCCTCCGGCAACATATAGTATTCGGCCAGGTTATAGCGCAGGTCGAAGGTTACATCACTGGCATCACTCATCTCGCCATTGGCCTGCGTGCTGAAAGTGTAT
>DATGXP010000738.1:0-2951 GCA_035298845.1 Chitinophagales bacterium | reverse complement strand
GTACACTTTTCAAAAACTGCCCCGTATGTACACCCACATACACATACTACGCATCGCCTTTGCCTTTCGTTCGTAATCTTCGTGGCTTACGGGCATGCATTTTCCTCAATTCTCATTTTTTCTATTAGATTCGTCCATATTAATAAACATGCGTTGGGCGTGGCTTTAAGCTATTGGCCCGATTCAACATAAATAGATAAAATGGGATGTTCTAGCTGTGGTACAAGTAAAGATGGAGCTGTTTCCGGCTGTGGGTCGGGTGGCAGCTGTAGCACCGGCGGTTGCAACCGCATGAATGTAATGGACTGGTTCTCCGATATGCCCATATCCTTCAACGAGAACTTTAACATAATAGAAGTAAGCTTCAAAAAGGGTAGCCGCAAAGGTTTTTACCGCAACCCCGATAACCTCGACTTTATAAAAGGGCAACTGGTAGTAGTGGAAGCAGCGCAGGGTTACGATGTAGGCGAAGTGAGCCTCCAGGGCGAACTGGTAAAACTGCAAATGAAAAAGCGCAAGGTTACCGAGCGCGACGATACCATCCGCAACGTGCTGCGTGTAGCCAACGAAACCGATATCAATGCCTTGCTGGATGCCCGCAACAAAGAGAAAGAAACAATGGTGCGTGCCCGTGCCATGGCCCGCCAGAACAATCTTGAGATGAAGATTGGTGATATAGAATACCAGGGCGATAACAAGAAGGTAACTATCTTCTACACCGCCGATGGCCGTGTAGACTTCCGCGAGCTGGTTAAGGTATATGCCCGCGAGTTTAAAGTGAAGATTGAAATGCGCCAGATAGGTGCGCGGCAAGAGGCTGCGCGTGTAGGTGGCATTGGCACCTGCGGCCGCGAGTTGTGCTGCAGCACATGGCTTAACGATTTTAAGTCGGTAACTACGCAAGCCGTACGCTACCAAAACTTAGCTATAAACACCGATAAGCTTAGCGGCCAGTGCGGACGATTAAAGTGCTGTTTAAATTACGAGCTGGACACTTACAACGACTCGCTGAAGAAGTTCCCTAAGCATGCTGATAAGATTGAAACCGAAGAAGGTATTGCCTGGCTTAAAAAGACAGAGATACTTAAGAAACAAATGTGGTATGAATACGATACCCAACGCGGCAATTTCTTTAAGCTGGATATTGAGGATGTAAAGGAGTTGATAGTAATGAACAAGGCCGGCCAAAAGCCGAAGAGCCTGGAAGACTTTGCTATAGAAGATGATGTAAAGGTAGACGAAAGCAAGCACGAAGACTTAGTAGGCCAGGTTACGCTTAACACGCTGGAAGAGAAGGAACGCAAAAGACGTCGCGGCGGTAATAACAACAACCGCAACAAGAACAAGAGCAGAAGCGGCGGCGATAGCGCTGCCAGAACGCAGACCACACAAACGGAGGGCACGACACAAAAGCCGCCACAGCAACAGCGCACACCTAACCCTAACCAAAAGCAAGGGCAGAATAAAGGACCAAACCCTAATCAAAAACAGGGCGGGCAAAACCAGAAACAAAACCCTAACCAAAAGCAGGGGCAGAATCAAAAACGGCCTAACCCTAACCAGCAGCGCAACAACCCAAACAGGGAGAAAAAAACCGATACCAATCAAAATCCACCCACCGATAACAAGGCGTAATATGCAATTGGCAAGTAGTAGTTGGAACGTAATGAAACAAAAGGCTTTGGGCGGTATGCTTATGCTATCGGCATGGTGCATCCTGCTGCTTTCATCGTGCGATAAAAGCGCGGTGATGGAGGAACAGCAACAGATAAAAGATTACCAGTGGGAGTATGCCGATGCCAAAACCTTCAGCACGGAAATTACCGATACCGTACAGCACTACAATATCTATGTAAGCCTGCGACATGGCTTTGGTTTTGAATGGCGCAACGTATGGGTTAAAATTGAGACCACCTTCCCGGATGGCAAGCAGTTTGAACGCCGCGTTAACCTGGTGTTATCCGGTGCAGATGGTGTATGGCACGGTGACTGCCTGGGCGATAACTGCGATATGCTGATACCTATTCAGGATAATGCTTTCTTTCCTCAAACCGGTAAGTACACCTTCAAAATATCGCAGGATATGCGCGTAAACCCACTACCATTAATTAAAACGGTAGGCATGCGCATAGAGAAATACGCGCCCGCTAAGGCACAGTAATTTACATCAGGCTCTCTTCTGCCTCTTGGGCTGCAAGGCTAAACCATACCCGCGCTTCTTTGTTCTTCTGTATCAAATCCGGTAGGTCTTTTACAAAAAACAGCGCTTGCAGCCTGGTAGCTATATCTGCTGGTAAATGTTTACTCAAATACCGCGAACCGAAATTCCAGTGGTGCGGGCTGTGCTTTATCCTGAACATCTCTATCAACGGTGCTACCGTATACGACCAATAGAATATAAACGCGTCGGTAGCGCTCTGCCGGTTAATCTCTTTATCTACCATTACCCAAAATATCTCTTGCTTCTTTCTTTGCAGTAATATTCGTGCCCGCAATGTTTTGCGCAGCTGTGCTTCATCTACCGGTGCCGTATTAGCAATTATCCCTGGCTTGTCAAATACTACCACGGCATGTCCATGTATCTCCGGCTCGGCAAACTTGCTAGTGGCCGACACCGGTAGTATAGAAAAATCTATCAGCAGAAACGGGCTTGTATTCTTTAGCCTGAAAAATGTTTGTGTCATGCCCGGCCAATGCGGCGGGTCTATGTCAAACTTGGTATCAATGCCAAATTCCTTTTGCAGCAGCCACACAGTTTGGTTCATAGCTTCCTGTTCCATGCCATCATTTACAATCAGCATCAGGTCCAGGTCGCTCCATTCATCGGTGCGGTTAAAAGAGGCCGCACCGCCCTGCCACATGGCCAGTGCATAAGCTTTGTCTTCAAAGGTTTGGGCAAAGGCGGCTATTATTTGTTTGCTGGTAGCCATGATAGTAGTAGTATAGAACAC
>DATGXP010000737.1:0-1835 GCA_035298845.1 Chitinophagales bacterium | reverse complement strand
GCTTTATCGGTAGAAGGACCGCTTAACAAAAAGAAGACAGCTACTTTTCTGGGTTCTCTGCGTGGCTCTTATTACAACTGGTTTTTTAAGCTGATACAGTTGCCCATTTTCCCTAACTATAATGATACCCAATTTAAGGTTAAATGGAAAATATCCAACAAAGACCAGTTAACGGTATTGGGGCTTGTAGCCTGCGATATATTTAAGCTGAATCTGGCTGCTAGCAAAACAGAAGAGAACCGCTACGTGCTGCGGGTAATACCTGTAAACAACCAATGGAGTTACACCACGGGAGCTAAATACACCCACTTTTTCAAAGAGAGTTATCTGCAAGTTGTAGTCAGCCGCAACGAATTGATTAATAAGATTAGAAAGTATAAAGACAACAGCACCGACTCTATAATTTTGCAGGATTATAAATCTACCGAAGCCGAAAATAAACTGCGCATAGAATATACCGGAAACAAAAAGGGTTGGAAATACAATGTGGGCGTAAGCTATGAATTGGCCCGCTATTACAATCAATCTGATTTTACAGGCGAGTTCTACAAAGTAAAATACCTGACTAAATTTTTGCTGCATAAGTACGGTGTATTTAGCCAGGTAAGCAAGTCGTTTTTTAAAGATAGGTTTACCGTGGCCCTGGGCATGAGGTTTGATGGCAACTCTTACAATAAAAGCATGGCCAACTTGCTAAACCAGGTATCGCCACGGCTGGCAATGTCCTATAGTTTTACCGAAAACATTCGCTGGAACTTTAACACCGGTTACTATCACCAAACACCGCAATACACTTTGATGGGCTTTAGAGACTCTACAGATGCTCTTGTAAACCAACCCCGCCTAACATATAGCCGCAACGTGCATGTGGTAACAGGGCTGGAGTATTCAACCAAAATAAACAGCCGTGTTTCGATAGAAGGATTTTACAAGCAATATTATAACCTGCCGTTTTTGCTGAACGAGCAAATTTCACTAAGTAACCTGGGCAGCGACTTTGGTGTAGTGGGTAACTCCCCTGCTATAAGCAACAGCAAAGGCCGCTCTTATGGTATGGAATTGCTGTATGAGCAGAAACTATATAAGGGCTGGTTTGGTATTGTATCATATACCCTGTTCTGGAGCGAGTTTCAGGATAAGAATGGCAAGTATGCACCCTCTAGCTGGGATACCCGCCACATACTTAGCATTAGTGCCGGTAAAAAATTTAAGCGCGGTTGGGAAATTGGTGCCCGTTTTCGCCTGCAAGGCGGCCGCCCATATACACCTTACGACACGCTTAAATCCCAGTTAATACCCAATTACTACCTTAACCCTTCGGGCATATTAGATTACTCGCAATTGAATAGCCAGCGATTAAACCTGTTTAACCAATTGGATATTCGTGTAACCAAAAAGTGGTATTTAAAAAAGCTGTCTATCGAGTTCTACCTGGATATACAAAATGTGACCTACAGCAAGGTAAAAAGCCCCGACAACTTGTTATTTGTAACCGATGCGCAAAACCAGCCGGTGGTTAATACCACTGACCCAAGCCGCTACCAAACCAAGTTTTTGAAAAATGAAAGCGCCTTGATTCTACCGGGTATTGGGCTTATTTTTACTTACTAAGCATATCGCAACAAGAATTAGTGGCAGTAGTGGAAGACAGGGCAAACCTTAACTTTAAGTTTACGTTAACCGCGCATATTAGCTTTCTAAACCAATACCCATAATTGTATATTCACATTTATGAAACTAAAGTCCACCCTCCTATTAGTGCTTTTAAGCACGCTTGCTAACTTAATTTCGGCACAGCTGGTTACCCATGGCCCTGTAACCGGCGGTGTTACACC
>DATGXP010000736.1:0-2988 GCA_035298845.1 Chitinophagales bacterium | reverse complement strand
GTGCCTATGGCGTTGTTTACCATTTTTGTGCGGTCCAAAAACGCTTCTATCTCCACACCCTCGGGCAATGTTTTTTGTATTAAATCAATCCGTTCCTTTACATCTTTAATTACCTGGCTGCTGTTGCCTCCTTTAATCATCATAACCACAGCACCGGCCACCTCGCCTTTATCGTTGTAGCACATAGCCCCATAGCGGGTAGCACTGCCAAAACGCACATCGGCTACATCTCTAATCAAAAGAGGGGTACCGTTTGCGAGGTTTTTTACGGTAACGCTTTTAATATCCTCTATGGTGCGCACCAGGCCCTCGCTGCGGATATACAGCACCGTTGGCCCCTTTTCAATGTAAGCACCACCGGTGTTCTGATTATTTTTTTCAAGGGCAGTAAATACATCGCTTATAGTAATGCCATACGCCTTAAGTTTAGATGGCTCCACAGCTACTTCATATTGCTTAAGGTAACCGCCAAAACTGCTTACATCGGCCACCCCCTTTACACCCAATAGCTGCCTGCGCACTACCCAATCCTGAATAGTCCGCAGTTCCATGGCGTTATACTTTTTCTCATAGCCCTTTTTAGGTTTTACTACATACTGGTAAATTTCGCCCAGACCGGTAGTTACCGGTGCCATAGTCGGAGTGCCAATACCTTGGGGAATTTCGGACTGAACCTGTTGCAGGCGCTCGGCTACTTGTTGCCGGGCCCAGTACACATCGGTTTCATCATCAAACACTATGGTTACCAGCGATAACCCAAAACGGGAGAAGCTGCGTATTTCTTTTAAACCGGGAATATTGCTGTTGGCCTGCTCTATAGGAAACGTAATAAGGCGTTCTACATCGGGCGCACCAAGCGATGGGGTAACTGTAATTACCTGCACCTGGTTATTTGTAATATCGGGTACTGCATCTATGGGCAGTTTGGTTACCTGGTAGCCGCCATAGCCTATTAATACCACCAGAAACAACCCTATAATCAATTTGTTATTGACTGAAAAGTCAACGATTTTGCTGAGCATGTTTTTGCTTATTTGCTTTAGAAAATATCAATACAATAACCTGTAGTGAAGGCGTAGAAACACCATACAAGAAGCAACCACCACGGGCAGTTACACACAACTTAATACACTACGGTTGGGCTATTAAGCAGCCTTGGGCGGCTGCCAGATGTTACAGAGGCTTTGGAAAGATTGAAACGTAACTTCTGTAACAGAAATTACACTTACAATAACCGGAAAAGATTGAAATGAAAATTCGGGAATAGAATGTGTAACAAATGCGATAGAAGTAGCAGGCACGCAGGTTCCGGCTGATTTAAAAGGCAACTGCATATCGCGATCACGGTCATTATCTATAGTATTGCCGTGCAGGTAATGAATATGCATAAATTCGGAAAATGTGATGTTCTTATTTTCGCTCTTATGTTCAATAAAATGCATCACCAGGGTAGGTAATTTCAGCAGTTCGTGCCCCTCGAAGTTAGGTGCAAGCGAAAGAATGAAAAGATAAAAAGAAAAAAGCAGTGTTAACCTTCTCACAGTGCAAATCTAAAAAATAAGCAGCGAATAACTCATTGGTGTAGTATGATTTTGGTTAGTTGAACAAAAAAACTGGTTAAGTGTTTATTCTTAGGTGGGCTATTCATTACTATTAATAAAATTTTAAGCGGGAGAGTTATTATAAAAACCAGAGCTGCAATATTTACAATACGCTAACATGATTTTGCACAGCCTGGGTTAATAAACAGGCTAAATAGCATACCTTTGCCCGGCCTATGATTTTACGCATCTTTATATTCCTGGCCATCAGTCACTATTACTTATTCTCCGTACAAGCGCAGTGCATAACCAGCTTTCCTTACAGCGAAGATTTCGAAGCCGGTAATGGCAACTGGGCCAGCGGCGGCACCGGCGATGACTGGGCATGGGGCGTAGTAAGCAAGGGGTATATACAAACGGCCGCCAGCGGCAGCAACTGCTGGGTTACGGGTGGACTTACCAACTCCTTCTATAACCTGGGTGAGTTATCGTACGTGCAAAGCCCTTGTTTCGATTTTTCAGGCATGCAAAAACCTTACATACGTTTCAACATTTACTGGGAAACGGAGAACGGTTACGATGGAGCTGGCTTTCAGTATTCTACCGATGGCGGAACATCCTGGCAAAATGTGGGTGCTTATACCGGTGTATCCTGCCAGAACAATGCATGGTTTAACAACAGCAACATTAACTACCTGGGAGGTTTTACCAGTGTACGCCATGGCTGGAGCGGCAATGTGCAACAAAATAGCGGAGGCTGCCAGGGCGGCAACGGCAGCGGGCGGTGGATAAACGCATCGCAGTGCATGCCTTATCTTGCAGGCCAAAGCAATGTGTTATTCCGTTTCATTTTTGGTGCCGGCACACAGTGCAACGATTATGATGGCTTTGCTTTTGATGATGTGTATATAAGTGAGGCCCCTGCCGGTAATTTCGATTTTACTTACGCATGCGCGGGTGAGGTTATAACCATAACACCGCAAATTCAGCCCATAGGTTACGATTGTTACGACAGCACATTTGTTTATATAGATGGCGTGCTTGAAGCTTCGGGCGCAGGCGGTATTATTACTTATGCACGCAATCTGGCCCTGCCCTCTCCCGGTATGTCGCCCACTTTTCCGCATACTATAGCTATACGTTACAAAGGCCTGTGCCACGATGAAATAACCGTAACCAAACGCATACCCGATTTTGCTTACAACATTGCGACTACTTCACCTACCTGCGCAGGGGCCAGCGACGGACAGGCTATTATTACATTTACCAATGGTAATATACCGCGCTTTATTACCTGGAGCAGTGTGCCCGGCCAACAGAACGATACAGCTTACAACCTGCATGCTGCCATATATACCGTGCGGCTTATCGATTCGTTCAACTGCGAAATACCTGCCGATACTTTTGTGCTCAACGACCCACAACCCATAGATGCGGGCTTTACTAT
>DATGXP010000735.1:0-2021 GCA_035298845.1 Chitinophagales bacterium | reverse complement strand
ATGGTTCCAATACCGACCCGCTTGACCCAGCTATTACCTCGTGGATTGTAGACACAGCATCGGTAGTTAGCGGCATAAATGAACAGGTAGCTGATGTAATTGAAATGCGCTCGGCCAACCCCGGCAATAACATTGAGTTTGCTTTCAGCAACGCTACCCCTCAAAACCTGGCTATTGGCCTTTATAATTCTCAGGGGCAACTGGTTAAAAATATTTATACCGGAATAGCTGAAAAAGGGCAGTGGGTTAGCCAGAGTGTTTCGGATGTTTCTACCGGGGTTTACCTGCTTCGTATTTCTGCTGCCGGTTTGCAGCGCACCTACAAATATGTGGTAACGAGATAAGCTATTCATCTAATCTTTCCCTTAAAGCGAGATAGATGACTTTAACAGACCATGTACCGGTATTCCCGCTTTTCACAATCAATATTATTCATTTGCTTTTATATTTGAACTATGAGCGAAAGCACGCAGGTTCAGATAGAAGAGGGTTGGAAAGAGGCATTGAATGAGGAATTTCAAAAGCCGTATTTCCCATTAATAAAGCAGTTTATTATAGCTGAAAAAAGCAAAGGAAAAACGGTATATCCTCCGGGGCCATTAGTGTTCAATGCATTTAACCTAACTCCATTTGCTGAACTTAAAGTAGTGATACTTGGCCAAGACCCTTATCATGGCCCTGGCCAGGCAGAGGGTTTATGCTTTTCGGTAGCCAGGGGAATTAAACCGCCACCATCATTAGTCAATATTTTTAAAGAGCTAAAGACAGATGTAGGAATTACGCCGCCCAATCACGGCAGCCTGGAGAAATGGGCGCGGCAGGGTGTGCTGTTGCTAAATGCATCGCTTACTGTAAATGCGGGCGAAGCCAACTCGCATGCCAAATGCGGCTGGCAGGTATTTACCGATGCCGTGATTAAGAAAATTTCGGATGAGAAAGAGGGTGTCATTTTTTTGCTGTGGGGCAATTTTGCCAAAGCCAAAAAAAACCTGATAGATACCAGCAAGCATTATGTGCTGGAAGCGGCACACCCATCTCCCCTATCGGGCGGTGCATTCTTTGGTAGCAAACATTTTTCTAAAACAAATGAGATACTGAGAAAGCTGGGAAAAAAGGAGATAGACTGGAATACGGCCGAGTAATCAACAGTTTGCAACAAACAGCCGTTCTAAAACTGTGCAATCTGTTTTAAGGGGTTAATTTTAATACGCCCATCTTCAATTTTCATGCCTTCGAAAGGGTCATTGGATATTAAGTAAGGGCCATCCAGGTCGGCATGGTCGGCCATTGGGGTTAAGTGTGCGGCAGCTGTGCAACCCACCGATGATTCGCTCATGCAGCCAATCAGAATTTTCATGTCCAGCTCACGCGCTTTAGTTATCATTTTAAGCGCCTCGGTAATACCGCCGCACTTCATCAATTTTATGTTGATGCCATCATATGATTCACTTAACTTTTCAATATCGCTCAAACGCTGGCAGCTTTCATCGGCAAACATATCCAGTTGGCAGGTTTCTCTAAATTCATTTACTTCTTCTATCCACGCTTTATTAAATGGCTGCTCTATTAAATCGCAGTGCCTCGCTTGCAACAAACTGGTTACATCCTTAGCCTGTTCTATACTTTGCCAGCCGCTATTTACATCTACCGCAAACGGATGATTGCAGTATGAAGTAAAATTGCTGACTACCATAATATCACTTACCCCATCCAGCTTTAGTTTAAAACGTTTAAAGCCCTGCGCCAGCGCATACTCTACACGGGTAATCATATCCTCTTTACTACATACGCCTATAGTGTAATATCCTTCCGGATATTGCTTATTTTGAACACCCAGCAACTCTCCTATTGTCTTGCTTTGTAGTTGCGCTTTTAAACTCCAGAGGGCCATATCAAGTGCTGCCTTTGCGCTCATATCAGTTTCTACCGTTGCCAGTTTCTCAATCCAACTATCAATAGAACCATCTCCCGCCTCTTTTTCAAAACGGGTCAAAAACTCAGTAACCGTTTTTTGCGTTTCT
>DATGXP010000734.1:0-2395 GCA_035298845.1 Chitinophagales bacterium | reverse complement strand
GGCCCTTGTTTGCTGCATAGGTTTATTTTATAACCCTGCACAGGCTGCGGCAAACCCAGAGGGGTTAAATGCCGCCGATATTGCCTGGATGCTTACAGCCTCTGGCCTTGTATTGCTCATGACTCCCGGTTTATCCTTCTTCTACGGGGGCATGGTTAGCAAAAAGAATATCATCAGCACCATGCTGCAAAGTTTTGTTACACTGGGTGTTATTACAGTACTCTATGTATGCTTTGGCTTTAGCCTTTGCTTTGGCGAAAGCTTCCATGGCTTGATTGGCAATCCCTTCACCTACTTTATGTTCAACAATGTAGGGGTTAATGCCAACCCTGCTTTTTCGGCCACCATTCCCTTTCTGCTGTTCGCTATTTTTCAGCTTAAGTTTGCCATTATCACCCCGGCCCTTATTACCGGTAGCTTTGCCGAGCGCGTAAAGTTCAATGCTTACCTGCTTTTCATTTGCCTGTTCTCTATCTTTATATATGCCCCGCTCGCTCACTGGACCTGGCACCCAGAGGGCTTTCTTCACAAATGGGGCATTCTCGATTTTGCAGGTGGCACTGTAGTACACATGAGCGCCGGTTACGCCGCACTTGCCGGTGCTATGATATTGGGCAGCCGCAAATCTTTTCAGGATCAGCAGCATGTAGAGCCTGCTAACATACCTTTTGTAATACTGGGTACCGGTATGCTTTGGTTCGGCTGGTTTGGTTTCAATGCCGGTTCATCTTTAGGGGCTAACACCACAGCTGTGCTTGCCTTTGCTACCACCGTAGTAGCCTCCGCCGCAGCCATGATGGCCTGGATATTTTTCGATGCCATACGCGGCAAAAAGGTTTCGGCCATGGGCGCCTGTATTGGTGCAGTAGTAGGCCTGGTGGCTATTACACCTGCGGCTGGTTTTGTTACTATCCCACACGCACTGTTTATTGGCTTCGCTGCATCTATCATAAGCAACCTTGCCGTGCGCGCTAAAGACCGCTACCATTTAGATGACACGCTCGATGTATTCCCCTGCCACGGCGTGGGTGGTATAGTGGGTATGATACTTACCGGTGTATTTGCTAAAGATGTGGGCCTTTTCTATGGCCATACCACAACCTTTATGTATCACATGCTGGGGTTAGTAATCGTAAGCGTTTACACCTTTGGTGGCTCTTACATTCTCTACAAAATTACCGATGCAATCGTGCCTTTGCGCGTTAGTCTGCAGGATGAAATGGATGGCCTTGATTACACCCAGCATGGCGAAGTGTATAAACTTAAAAAACCCGGCGTTCAATAATGGAAACGCCCGAAGGACCCGATGCCAATCTGCTGCTGCAGTTGGTAGAGATGAAAATGCCCTTTGGTAAATACGAAGGGTATGTACTCTGCAACTTACCGGTATCGTATCTGGAGTGGTTTAAGCGCAAGGGTTTTCCTAAAGGCAAACTGGGCATGTTGCTCGATACTATTTACGAGATAAAAATGAATGGGCTCGAGGACTTGCTCACTCCATTGAAGCAGGGCAAAGGCACTTTTAAAAAATAGACGATTTAGTATTCTTATGTTCCTATGTGCCTGCCTGCCGATAAGGTGGGGTAAAATGTATTCAGTATTATTGCCTGTATGAAAGCCTCTACCGTTCACGAACTGAAGAATGAATTAAAGCACCGGTCTGCCCCGCAACTTATCGAGTTGTGCAACAGGCTGGCACGTTTTAAAAAGGAGAATAAAGAACTGCTCACTTACCTGCTGTTCGAGGCGCACGATGAGCAGGGCTATATACAAAGTGTAAAAGACGAAGTGGATGCACAGTTTGCCGAAATACCCGGAAGCAACAGTCTTTATCTGCAAAAGAAAAGCGTGCGCAAAGTACTGCGCACCGTAAATAAATACAACCGCTATTCGGGCATTAAAACCACCGAAATCGAACTGCTGCTATACTTTACCCAAAAGCTAAAAGCATCGGGTATTAAATACAAAAGCAGCACCGCTCTCAACAACCTATACGAAAGTCAGCTAAAGAAGATAGGAAAGCTGCTACCAGCCCTGCACGAAGACCTGCAATACGATTACCAGCGTCAATTAGATCAGCTAAACGGCTAGCAAATTTTACCAGAAACGTGTAAATTTTTAGGCTTCAAAACCTGCAGGACTGGACACCCTTTACGTTCACCCCAAGGACACCCCTTGCGTGTAAATGTTTGTAAATTAAGTGCTTACAAATGCAGTGGGTGGACACTTTTTCAAAAATGACTTTTTGCGCCATACTTTAGTTCTCAGTATTCGCTGCCAGGTTTTTGGGGCCTTTGGTATACTCGCGCAACGACTTTTCAAGGTCTGCAGCATGGGCGTTTACATATCCATATAAGGTACTGAACTCGGTATGGCAGGCCTCGCAGCCTATCAG
>DATGXP010000733.1:0-5174 GCA_035298845.1 Chitinophagales bacterium | reverse complement strand
CGTGCTCTATTTGGCTGGAAGCCTGGTGCAAAAAAGAAAACATCGAGATGTTTTGCTCAGAACTGGAAGTGCTAAACGGAAAATTTACCGGCAAACTGAAAGGCGAAAACTGCTACGGACCCGAAAAAGCTAACCGCCTGAATGCTGGCTACGACCTAAGCAAAATTAGGCATGTAGTGGCTTTTGGCAACCACCGGTCTGATTATTACTATATGGATTTGGCGCATGAGGCTTATTTGGTAAAGGGCAATCAAATAACGAAGCATGAAAAGCAAAGGTAAGTACGTAGATTGGCTTATTTACCTGGCGTTGCTGGCAGCTGTTTACGTGACGCTACTACAACCCTCCTACTTTACATCGCGGCCACATGGTGACCATGCCTGGGCGCAGTGCGACAGGGCTTCGGTAGCCTTGAATTATTACCAGTTTAACTACCCATTTACTGACCCACATACCCATAACATCGTTTACAATCCTTCGGGCATCGCCACCGGTGAGTGCCCGATTATACCATTTGCAGTATCCAAACTATATAGCCTTTTGGGATTTCATGAATATGTTTTCAGGTTACTTACTCTACTATTATCGCTACCCGGATTGATACTCAGCTTTTTTGTTGCCAAACGCTTTCTCAAATCCCGGGCATTACAAATTGCAGCCTCTGTAATATGGGTTTGCTCTCCAAATCTCATCTACTACTCTACCGGCTTTTTACCCGATAATGCAGCCCTTACATTTTTCGTAGCAGGCTTTTATTTTCTTACAAAAACCGAAACTCCCACCTTTAAAAATATACTCCTCTTCTCGCTTTTATCCACCGTGGGCGTTTTGCTTAAATCGTCGGTGTTATTTTTAGTGGCGGCCGTATATATAGCACTACTTATTTCTGCTATGGTAGGAGGGCAACTAAAACCCGTTTTCAAAAAAACACTTATGCTTGCTCTGCCATTGGTTGCTTGTATTGGATGGATAGTTTTTGCCAAAAACAGCCAACTGCTATATAGCAGCAACGTGTTTAAATTGGGTGTAGTGCTGCCCCAAAACTTTAACAGCGTTTTACAGGCTATTATTTCGCTAGTGCGCAATCTGCCCAAATTATACCCCCTAACAACAATGATAGGCCTAGGAATATTGGCTTTGATATACACGCGCAAGTTCAAAGCAGACAACTTTTTACAGGTTTTCACCCTAACCGGATTTGGCCTCTGGCTTATATTCTTTGTATTAATGATGCGCAATGCTCCACACCACGGATACTATCATGTACCTTTTCAGTTTCTGGCTTTTACTTTCCTTATCGGTGTTTGTGTTATTGTGGAGCGGGATAATTTTCAATTTTCTGTTAACGCTATACTCGGGCTGATGATTACAGGCATTGTGTCGCTGGGTATACATAACTTTACACTATACAACATCGCATCTCATACTGATTTTATAAATGAAGACTGGAACACATTAGAACCCACCCTAAGGCAAGCCGGCATAAAAAACACAGATAAGGTATTTACTGTGTATGACCAAAGCTACAACATATCGTTGTACCTAATGAACCAGCGAGGCTGGAACTGCATGGAAGGAGTATGGGATTATTATAAAACAGATGGGCTGAAAATTTGCGATTACGCCGTGCTAACGGACAGCAATTTTATAAAACAGGAGATAGTAAAACCATACTTTGGAGAAAAAATTGCAACACATGGCAGCCTTTTAGTTTATCGTTTAAAACATTAAGCGATTTATTTAATGGGACTATTGTTTGTGTTTAGCTCTTCGGTTGTTTTCAATAATTCTTTATCGGCATCCGTTACTTCCATTTTGCCGAACACGCGCCAGTAGTAGTCCTTATTCATTTTTTGCCAATGAATAATACCCTTAGCGTACTGACCCGTTTGAAAAACATTGAGCAACACAAAGAAAGAGATAAGCAGCCCTGACGCAAATCGCACCAGGCCCGATGCCTTTACTACAAATTCGGAAAAGGCTGCTATGGGCAAAGCTAACACCGCCAGCGATTCTACCATTACCCGGCTACCAAAGCTACCACCGTAATACCATTGCCACCAACTAAATACCACATAAAAGGTGACCATAAAATATAGCGCGAAAGGCAATAGATATATGCGAAGTTCGCTGCGCCGTTTTACAAAAAACAAACCTGCAAAACCCAATAAAGCCAGTGGAGTGTATAAAAACCACCCTTTGCGGTAACTAAAAAGCCCCTTAAGAATCTCGGGGTTGGCGAAATCAAAATACTCCCGCCGATAAGTATAAAAATACCAGTGGCCGGTTGTTAGTTTCCAATATAATAACTGTACCATACAAATAGCTATACCAATACTTATTGCAGTAGCAACTAGTGGCTTATAGCGTATCCAAAGAAAATTTGCCAGATATAAAACCCCATTGCCACCAGCTTTCCATAGCAATGGGAAGATGATAATAAATATGCCGGATGACCGCGTAACCAAAACCATTGCCAGTGCTGCAGCTAACATTAAAAGATAACCCGGCCTACCGGTAGCGTACAGTTGTTGGGTAGAATAAAGCACCACAGCATGAAGAAAAAACATGTATACATGGCTAAGGCCCGGCTGAGTGATAACCTGCGCAAGATAATTTGTACCAAATGCTATTACTAAAAGGGTGAGGGCTACAGATACCTCATTAAACCAAAACAATAAAAACTTACGCAGCACCAGTAGTCCTAAAAAAGCAAACAACACTGCATTTAAAGCTACAGCCAACTGATATGGTGCAGAATAGCCGTCAGCAGGATAACACCCGGTAAACTTTACAAAAACATGGGTAAGAAGAAAGAACGGCATTTCGAATGCAGCTACTCCATAATTATACTTAAAGTACATATTCCGTGTCTCGGGCGACTGCTGAATAGCATAATACACTACACCATCACCGGGGTTATAAACAGAATCTACATAAGGGTAAAACCTGCAGCCCAGAAGGTCGTTATAAATAAACACAGACGGCAGATAAACATAATACCCGGCAGCATCACTCTTTAACACCGTATGCTTTTTCCACTTGCCACCGGCAATAGTAATAGCTAGCGTAATCGCTAAAAACAACCAGCACACTATGATTGATAGCCTGTCTTTAAACATCAAAATTTCATTCGTTTAAAAAGAGGGTCAGGTATTAAATTAACGGCGGCAGCTACATATCGCCAAATGCCCGGCACATATACTTCGCTTTTACCCCTATCCATCGCAACCAGAATATCTTTTGCAGCACGCTCCGGCGAAACAACAAGCATGGATGGAAGATTTAAATGACTAACCATGGGTGTATTTACATAGCCTGGTTTAACGGTTATTACTTTTACGTTACTTGACTGTAGCCGCTTGGAAAGATTTTTAAGATAAGCAGTGAAAGAAGCTTTACTGCTGCCATAAAAATAATTAGAAGCCCGCACCCGCTCACCTGCCACCGATGATATGCCTATAATAAAACCATGCTTATTCTGTTCAAACCTTGCGGCAAGTAAATCAAGAATAGAAACAGCACCGGTGTAATTGGTGTCTATAATTTTCTTCCTTTCAGTTTCATCCACTTCGGCCTTTTGCTGATTGCCCAGGTAGCCAAACACGCAAAAAACAGCATCTATTTCTTTAGCCAGACTTTCAACAAACGGCTTATGAGATTCTAATTTTAAAGCATCAAACTCCCTAAGCTGTACTTTAATAGCAAACTTATCTTCAACCTCCGTTTTAAATCCTGTTAACTCGGATGAGTTACGCGCTGCCCACACCATATCAATTTTGCGCATGGCAAGTTCCATTGCAAGGGCCTTTGCTATGCCCGATTTAGCGCCAAGTATTAATGCTGTTTTCATTTAAGATATCCTATTCGTTCGCACTGGGCCGATGTGAACCGCCCGGTTGGGTTTACGAGCTCTACTACCTTTTTAAAATCGGCCAAACCCGGGTAACCCTGCTGCATAGTCACTTTATCCATACGGGCATCTTTTGCCAGGTATAACCTTCCCCCAAACTTTACCACTAGCTTATCCAGTTCATCTAACAAAGCAAATAATCCGGGTTGTATCTTAAAATCGAGCGCTACGGTAAACCCTTCCATAGGAAAACTTAATGGACTTTTACCTTCGCATTCTCCAAACTGTTTTATAACAGCAAGTAAACATTTGTGCCGGGTAGTATTAATCCGGCTCAATATCTCATTAGTACCATCAAGGGCCACTGCTGAAGGTAACACATACTGATACTGAACAAAACCATTTGGACCATACAACCGGTTCCAGTGCAATACTGCATCCAGCGGGCAAAAGAAAGCATCCAATGAAACAGTTTGCTTTATTACCGTATGGGCGTTATCCCATCTTCGCTTATTAAAAAATTTAATCAGTGCATTATTTATTACCCAACTGGGCACAGTAAAAGGCACCTTATACGTAAGCTTTGCTGGGTTTACTAACGGATATTTTTGCAAGGTGGGTTGTAAATCTTTGTAAAGAATATGGTTGCCTGTGGTAAAAATCCCCCGTCCGGTAAAACAATCGAGCCAGGCAACTTTATAAGCTGCAACATTATTAAAAGCAGCGAATAAATCTTTCAGGTTATTGCATTTAGTATTTTCTGCCTGTATGTAAGCAGTTTCAATTTTCATTAAACTAAATCTTACCTCGGCAATAAAACCTGTTAGCCCCATGCCTCCGCAAGTAGCATAAAACAGCTTGCTATTCTCAGCAGGCGAACAGTTTATCAATTCACCATTACCGGTTAGCAGCTTTATATCACTAACATGACTACAAAAGCTGCTATTGGCAAAATGGTTCTTACCATGCACATCGGCAGCTACAGCACCACCTACGGTAATAAATTTTGTACCGGGCATAACCGGTAAAAAATATCCGACAGGAATAATTAGCTCTAAAATATCGGAGAGCAATACGCCCGATTGACAGCTTAACTCCCCCGCTTGACGATCGAAAGTCAAAATGCGACTTAGCTTTAAAGAGGAGATTACACGCGCGCCAAGCCCTGCATCACCATAACTGCGCCCATTACCACGGGGTGTAATATTGAAGTCTGATTCCTTGATATAATCACTAACAGCCTCAGGCCGCTCACCTTCAAAAACATTACTTTGCACCACAGGGTATTTTCCCCATCCGGTAATTTTGTTTGTTTCGTTAA
>DATGXP010000732.1:0-7300 GCA_035298845.1 Chitinophagales bacterium | reverse complement strand
CTTATTGGGATAAATCTTTCCTGGGTCTGACAAACAGCCAGTATTTGACTAACGAAAAATTAATGGAAGTGCTGGCAACCAAAAAGCCGGCCATCCGCTGCAAGCCCGACCACATGTTTATTTACTGCAACACCAATTACGCTATACTGGCATCCATAGTAGAAAGCGTAACCGGCACCAGTTTTAAGCAGTTTATGCACGATGTAGTGTTTGCGCCACTGGGCATGAGCAATACTTACGTATTTGCACCTGAAGAAGGCGGCACCTGCTGCACCATTAGCTACGATAGCAAAGGACGCCATTGGAAAGATTGCCCGGCAGATGGAGTGGTAGGCGACAAAGGCATCTACTCATCGGTAGAAGATATGCTGAAATGGGATAATGCCCTGCGCACCGGTTTAATTCTTAAAGAAGAAACTTTAATGGAGGCGTACAAGCCACGCAGCCTTGACCGCTACTCGTTTGCAAAAGATAAGACAAGAAATTACGGTTATGGCTGGAGAATGACCCGCCAGCCCGATAAGTCGTATGTAATTTACCACAATGGATTTTGGCATGGCAGCAACAACGTATTTGCCCGCGACCTTAAAGATGGCTTCACCATTATTGTATTGGGCAACAAATCGAATAATGCCAACTATTGGACACAGCCTATATGGAATGCCCTGGGCCAGATACGCAACCTGGAGAATGTAGCTGAAACTACAGAAGTGCAGTAAGCATACGCATAGTAAGCACCTCAACATTTTTTTGTTATTAACTGCCCAATCGGTTCGGTTTCTTTAAAAGGGTATTTATCTTTATTTGCCCGCGTGAAAAAGGCGGGTATTATTTTATTGCTATTAGGTGTAATTGCCGGTGGGGCGTTCTTCTTTTATACAAAGAAGAAGCCGGTGCAGTACATAGCACCCGTAGTAGCTATAGATACCACCGACCCGCGGCTTGAGCAGATATACGCCTCGCTGGATACTTACTTTACCAATCGCAATTTGCAGAATGGCTTTAGCGGCAGTGTGCTTATATCGCTAAAGGGCAAACCTGTGTACGAAAAATGTTTTGGCTACTGCGATTTTCGCAACAAAGACTTACTGGCAGATACCAATTCTTTTCAACTGGCTTCTGTTTCTAAAACATATACGGCCACCGCTATGCTATGGTGCGTAGAGCAGGGTTTACTCTCGCTGGACGATTCGCTCCAAAAGTTTTTCCCACAGCTTTCTTTTTACAAAGGCATACAAGTAAAACACTTGCTGTGCCACCGGTCGGGGCTGCCCAATTATTTACACTTCTGCTCGGGCAAATGCAACAAGGGCGAGTATTTAACCAATGCGCAGGTAATAGACCTTATGGCCAGAACAAAGCCAGCACCTTATGCCAAAGCCGATAAGAAATTTGAATACTGCAATACTAATTATCTGCTGTTGGCATCTATCATAGAGCAGGTAACCGAAAAGAAGTTCCATGATTTTATGCGCGAAACTTTTTTTGCCCCGCTGGGGATGGCGCATACATTCATTTACGATTACACCGATAGCAGTGACCGTAAAATTGCCATTAGCTATAACTCTAAATGGGAGATACAGCGAAACGATTGTTTTGATGGTGTAGTGGGCGATAAGGGGTGCTATTCTACCGTGCGCGACATGTTTTTGTGGGATATGGCATTTTACGAAGGCAAGCTGCTATCGCAGGAAATGTTAAAAGAAGCGTATGCGCCGCGCAGTTTCGAGAAGCCAGGTAAACGAAATTATGGCTATGGCTGGCGCCTGATGCAGCAGCCCGATTCATCTTACCTGGTGTATCACAATGGCTGGTGGCATGGCAACAACACCGTATTTTTCCGCAATGTTCGCGATACTTCGGCGGTAATTATCCTCAGCAACAAGTTTAACCGTTCGGTTTACCGCATTCAGCCGGTTTTTGATATACTGTATGGCCGCAGGAGCGGCGAAACCGAAGAGGGAGAAGAGTAGGGTGTTTTTCACAATATAGCGGCGGTTGATGCGTTTATGTAGGCTTTTAATAATTTAGCCTTATGAATTTACGTTGGTTTAAATCCGGTTTAAGCATTGTTTTAGTAAGCCTTATAATACAGGGCCTTGTGGCTCAGGAGAGGTCGCTGGGTACCTGGCGGTCTTATTTGCCCTATGGTTACTCGCTGGGCGCTTTCGATGCAGGCGATAAAGTGTATTCGCTGGCCGAGAAAACAGTGTTTTCGTATGAGAAAAGCACGGGTACTATACAGATATACGATAAGGTAAATGGCCTGAGCGATGTGACAATTAAAACAGGCAATTACGATCCTGCTACCAAAGCATTGGTAGTGGCCTACACCAACAGCAATATTGATATTATTTATAATGGTACCGATATTTATAACATACCCGATTTTAAAAACCAAAACACGGTAAGTTCTGTAGCTGTTAACGGAATATCTTTTCACAATGGCAATGCTTTTATCTCTTCGGATATAGGAATTTCGGTAGTAGACCTTGACCGGAAGGAAATAAGCAATACCTATATTATAGGTTCTACCGGTGGGCAGATAAAAGTATATGCCACTACAGCTGATGCTACTAATATATACGCTGCTACTGCCGAAGGCGTTAAGCATGCCTCTTTATCTTCGCCCAACCTTCAGAATTTCAATAACTGGTCGCTGTATGATTCCACGCAGGGCCTGCCCAAAAAGAAAGCATCTTTTATAGCAGCATATAACAATAAGGTATATGCCGTAGTGGGCACAACTGCCTGCGATTCACTATTTGAGTTTGATGGTGTAAGCTGGTCTCGTATTTTTTATGAACCGTCCTCTGTGTTCCTTAGTTTAGGCGTGGTTAACAATACGCTTTACTTTACTACTTCTAATTCCACCAACTATTCCGCCAGGCTGGGAAAAATAGATGCTGCCGGAGTACAGACGGTAACTGTGGCGCCACAGGCATTGCCGCACGAGTGGTTCGAGGCGAATGGTATTGCCTGGGAATCTTATGGCGAATATGGATTGGTTAAAAATCAAAACGGAAATAGGGAGAGAATAATGCCCGACGGCCCATTTAGTTCATCTGTTTACGATCTTAATATATGGCAGAATAATTTATACGTAGCCCCCGGCTCTGTAGATGATTCGTGGGGAGGGCAGTATAACGGGCAAGGTTTTTTTTCCTTTGAGAATGAGCAATGGAAAGTAACTAGCCGTAATACATATGCGCCAATGGCTAATTATTTCGATATACTAAGTACCACCAATAGCCTCGATGGCAGCAAAACCTATGCAGGTTCCTATTTATCGGGGCTTATTGAAGTAAATAATATTACCGGCCAAATTACCCTTTATGATACAAGTAATAGTATCCTGGAACAGGTACAGTTGGACCCCCAACGTACTAAGGTAAGTTGTTTAACTACCGACCAATATGGAAACATATGGATAGGTAACTCGGGGGCCAATAAGGCTATTAAAATGATACCGGCTGATGGCAGCGCATGGAAATCATATTTGGTTCCCTATAGCTTTCAGACAATGAAAAAAATTCTGATAGACCAAAGCGGACAATTATGGGCACCGGTGCGCAGGTCAGGCGAAGGGCTATTGGTTTGGTCAAACAACAATACCCCCGATGATCCATCGGATGACGCTTCACGAATACTAAGTACCGGAGCAGGAACCGGGGGATTGCCCGACCCGTTGGTGTTTTGTGTAGCAGAAGATAAAGAAGGCAACATTTGGGCCGGCACTTCGCAGGGCATAGGTATATTTTATTGCCCCGGTAGTGTATTAACCAGCAACGGTTGCGATGCCGACCAGATAAAAGTGGAACGCGATGGATATATCGGTTACCTGTTTGGTACCGAGAGTGTGCGTGCTATTGCCGTAGATGCGGCCAACAGAAAATGGATAGGTACTACCAAAGGTCTGTGGCTTATATCGGCAGATGGAAAAACAGAATTGCTAAGGTTTACTATAGATAATAGCCCGCTGCCATCTAACCAGATTACCGATATAGCCATTAATGAAAACACGGGCGAAGTGTTTATTGGCACACTTGCAGGTTTGGTTAGTTACCAGGGCGATGCTATGGGTAAATGCACCGATTGTAAAGAAGCCCTGGTTTACCCTAACCCGGTAAAACCTGAATACGATGGCCCTATTGCCATTAAGGGGCTTACCGAAAATGCCTACGTAAAAATTACCGATATAAGCGGCACCCTGGTATATCAGGGCCGGGCTAATGGCAGCCAGATGGTATGGAACGGCAAAGGCTATAACGGCAAACGCGCCAGCAGTGGAGTGTATCTTGTTTTTTCATCTACCGATTTAGGAAAGGAAAGAAGAGTGGCTAAGATTCTTCTGTCTAACTAATTACCTGCATTTCGGGCTTCAACTTGTTTGCTGCATATTCACCCAATGGATATGGGCAGGTTCTCTTCTGCATTTTCAAAAAGCGGTCTTGCATGGCTTGCTGCAATGTTTTTATTGCTGCCGTTGCTGTGGTTAAATGTGCGCCACAGCCACCCCTGGGGCGATGATTTTGCTGCCTACGTAACCCAAACCATTAATATGGGCGAGGGCCGGTGTTTTGATTACACTACCTATCAGTTTATAGATGGCTTCAGCACCTTATGGCCTTCGGGCCCTATCGGTTTTTCAGTAATGCTGCTACCGGTGTATAAGGTTTTCGGCTTCAACATATCTGCTTTCACCTTTTTTATGGCAGGGCTTTATATGCTGTGGGCCATTCTATCGTTTGGCTTTTTCTTAAAGCGGTTTTCTGTAAGCACTGCCCTACTTATGTTATTTGTTGCATTCTACTCCAACTTTTTGCTATGGCTAAAGGTGCAGATAATATCCGATGTGCCTTTTGCGTTGCTGATACTGCTTGTCTGCTTACTGTGGCAGCAAAAACTATGGGAGAAAGTATGGGGAGCAATACTCATAGGTTTGCTTATTGGCTTTACTATTCATGTGCGTAGTCTGGGTATAGTATTATTGCCTGCCGTTGCACTGCATTTGTTTTACCAGTGGTTTTTTAAGAAACAATTCATAGCTAAAACTCTCGTTACAAATGTCTCGGCAATAGCTGTTCTTTCTTTAGCACTTACCTTAATTCTGGGGTATATATTCAAACCCCAATACAGCTATATAAGCAATGCGTTGAGTGTGATAGATGTGCGCAGCGTAGCCAGCACATTTATGCATAATGCAAAGACTCATATGTTTGATTACATGGGCCTGTTTAAAAGTTCCGATTTATCCCTCTCTGTAGTAAGCAGCATATTGGGTTGGCTTATGCTGGTATTTACCGTGGTCGGTGCTCTGCTAAAATGGAGAAAAGGTCCGGAGTTTTTTGACTGGGTAACGGTGCTTTATCTGGTGTTAATTATGTTTTACCAGGTAACCAGCGACTACCGCTACCTCGTGCCTGTGCATCCGTTTCTTATATTTTACCTTTTCTATTTTTTGAAGATAACCGCATCTAAAATAAGTGTAAGTACTACGATGCTAAAGGCGGCCTTGTTTATTGTCATTGCCTTTTTATACAAAGACCACTTGGTATATCTGGGGAAAACCACTATCGAAATCCTGCCGGGCCCTTACGAAGAAGCTAGCCGCGAAACTTTCAGCTACATTAAAAACAATGTGAACAATGAGGATATAATTGTGTTCAACAAGCCCAGGGCACTTGCGCTATACACAGGTAAAAAGACAATTTATTATAACGCAAAGGCACCGGTAGAGGTTAATGTGGCCACCTTGCATAAATACGGAGCACGCTATTACTTATACAGCTACATGCTAAGTGAACCGGATTTTGACGGTATTATAAATGCTAACAAACCTCACATGACAGAGGTATATAAAAACTGGCAGTTTACATTGTACAAAGACACTTCAGCGCTAAGCAATTTTAAAACCCGGTAACTTCCCTCCATTCGCCACCACACTGGTAAATACAAATAGAGCTTGCGGGCCTGTTGGCAAAAGTGATATTATACGAGTGGCTCCACTCGTCAATTTTTACCTCGTACATTCCTGTTTTATATCCGCTACCGCCCTTGCCGCCGGCCCACCACCAATTGCCCCATTGAGCAAAAGTTACTTTCAATTCGTTATCTGATATTCTTTCTACCGTTACCGAATCGCTTGGTTGGTTCATGTTATAACTTAGTATCTGCGTAGTTTTATTCTCTATATCAGGCTGGCCATATAATGTGAGGGTTTCGGCAAACGAGTTATCAGGTAAAAAGGTGCGGTACATGTAAGTGCCGCGAAAATTATCCGGCAGGTTCAAAATGTATATGTGCGGGGCATTATACCACTTATACTTTTGAATAAGCGATTGCTGTATTTGTTTGTTGTTTGTCCAGCTTCCGGTGTTTACCAATAAAAACCGGGCATTAAAAAATAGGGCGACAGCCATAACCAACCATCCCGCATTAAACGGCAAACGGGCTAATGCAAAAGCTACTAACTGAAATGCAAAAATAGAAGCAAAGTATAAAAACCGGTCGCCTTCTACCGGCACCAGTGTGGTAACATAAAGATTTAAAACAGGTAGCAGGCCAATTATAAAAAACGAAAACAGTAAACCTGTAATCTGCCAGAATGCGGATAGCTTTTTATATAACACTACATACAACCCTGCTAATAAGCCAAGTAAACCAAAGAACGCCCAGCCAAATTTTGCTTTTTCAAAAACAACATAAATCTTCTGGCTGAATTCATAGCTATAAAACTGGGAAAGAAAAAACAACTTGGATATATACTTAGCCAGGTTGGCCATCAGTAAGGTTATATCAAAGTTTAAATGCTGAGCGGCTCCATAGTGACCTACTACACTGCCGCGTAATAGTTTACTTAAGCCAAAGTACAGTAACAGCAATGCAAGCGAAGGCCCGCAGAATATTTTAATGACTTGCCAACGCTGTAAACCAACAAAAATCTTAACAGGCCAGAAAACAAAAAATACAAGAAGAATGATGGGGAATGCAAAGCTTATTTCAAGCGTAAACAGGGCCGGTAGAAAACAGGCGTAAAAAAGAATTATATCTCTTTGCCTTTTCGACGAAAAGTATTTTAACACAAACTGAAAGGAAAGTAATAGCAAAAAAGCACATATCAGGTAATGAACGCAGGCATACCAAACCAAAGGTTCGGTATGGTATGGGGAAAGCAGAAATAGCAATGCGCCTGTAAATGCAATACCTTCAGCAAATCGAACATCCTCTGCAGCAAACAACTCCGCAAATAATCGGTAGGATAAAAAAGCAACTCCGGCATGCAATGTTGTAAAGACCA
>DATGXP010000731.1:0-1566 GCA_035298845.1 Chitinophagales bacterium | reverse complement strand
GGTTGGTGAAGCAGTAGCGGCTGTTTATATTAAAGCCCCTTTTGCTTCATAGCGTCTTATTCGGGAAGGGATTTTGGGTGCATTACCCCTCATGAAAAAACGCATCCTTAATATGATATACTTTCAATTCACCCTTTTCATGGCTTATTGAGATAATATCAAACCGAATTTCGGCATCTTCTTTTAGCTGATACATATACTCTTCAGCCACACGTTTCATCTGTTGGCGTTTTTTCTTATCTACAAACTCCTCCGGGTAGCCAAAAGCATGGGTGCTGCGCGTCTTCACTTCAGTAAATACTATGGCTTTGCCATCTTTGCTTATTATATCCACTTCGGCACGGCCATACCGGTAGTTGCGCACAAGTATCTGGTGCAGCTGTGTTTTTAAATAATCCACCGCTGCATCTTCTCCTTTTGTTCCCAGTTCATTATGCTTTGCCATGCATGGCTAAAATAACAGATTTATGAGTAGTAAGCAGAGAGCTTACCTCGGAGACACAGAATACACAAATAAACACTGAGAATACATTTTTCAATTCTGTATTTCTCCATGCTCTTTGCGACTCCGTGTTTCTCAGTGTATTCTGTGCCTCCGTGGTAAGTGTATTTGTTGTTCTCCGTTTTTCTTTGTGCATTCCGTGCCTCCATGCTAAAGTGTATTAATTTCGCAACCATGCAACACGCACATACCAATCAGCTGATTAACGAAACCAGTCCCTACCTTTTGCAACATGCACATAACCCGGTAGACTGGTGCGCCTGGAATGAGGCTAGCTGGGCAAGGGCAAAGGCAGAAGATAAGCTGGTAATTATATCCATAGGTTACTCTGCCTGCCACTGGTGCCATGTAATGGAGCACGAGAGCTTTGAAGATGCAGGTGTAGCGAAACTAATGAATGAACATTTCATCTGTATTAAAGTTGATAGAGAAGAACGCCCCGATGTGGACCAAATATACATGGATGCTGTGCAGCTTATAAGTGGCCGTGGCGGTTGGCCCTTAAATGCATTTGTATTGCCCGACGGCAAACCTGTTTATGCAGGCACGTATTATCCTAAAGATAACTGGAAACAGGTACTGGCCTACTTTGTAGATTACTGGAAGAACAAACGGGACGAAGCGTTGCAACGTGCCGAAGAAATTACAAAGGGAATAAAACAAATGGACGGGCTGCGTCCATCATCTGCAGATGGCCAGGAAATAGACAACGACCGCACAGCCATTTTTGCAAAGTTTGATGCCGTATGGGATTACGAACTCGGTGGCAGGAGGGGAGCACCTAAATTTCCTATGCCGGTTAACATGCAATACCTGCTGCGCAATTACTACTACACTAAAAACCCAAAAGCGTTGGAGGCGGTAACGGTTACGCTTGATAATATGATGAATGGCGGCATCTACGACCAGGTAGGTGGTGGCTTTGCCCGCTATAGTGTAGATGAATACTGGGCCATACCCCACTTTGAAAAGATGCTATACGACAATGCCCAATTGGTTTCGCTCTATGCAGAGGCTTATCAGCTTACCGGCAATATCCGGTACAAGGAAGTGGTTTACGAAAC
>DATGXP010000730.1:0-1591 GCA_035298845.1 Chitinophagales bacterium | reverse complement strand
AACAGAGAACGTAGAAGTATTGGGGCATAGCGCCAACCCGAATGAAATGAACGTAGGATGGGGGCAAACTTTCTTTACTTCCTTAATATTGCACTTTAGTAAATGAGTATGAGCGCACATGATATACTATTAAACAGGCAGCCAAAACCGGCCCGGCGCTCCGCTGCAGTTATTGCATTGGCCCTATCAGTTATGCTATTGGCAAGTTCCTGTTTTAAAGAAAAGAATATGCAGCCCCCCGGCGACCAAAGCTTTGGGCAAATAGCTGTGATACCTATGACACCAAGCTACGAAAACCAATTCTTTTTTGACCTGGAAACAAATACGGTTTTAAAGCAAAACTCAAGGTACGCTTACGACCTGCTATTTGATTGTGAAGCCGGTAAGTTTAATATATGGCTGAACACTGCAAAAATGATGAGCCTGAAACGTACTGGTAAAACATCCCTTGATTCGGTGCAACTAAGTGATACACTTGCCGGCAGATGGTATTATGAGTTTGGTGCCTTTAACCGCGATTCGAGTGCTATGGGCAACTGGTGGAGCGGCCCGGCCGGGTCACAGCCGGTAACTGCAGGGCAGGTTTACCTGGTGCAATTGGGTGTTGACGTAAATGGTTACGGGCTTGGATTTGTAAAGATGCAGGTGAATAATTTTACCGGTACAACCTACTCTATTACCTTTTCAGATTTTGTATCGCCCAGCAGAACCATTACAGTTACTAAAGATGACACAAGGAATTACCGTTATCTTACTTTTGCAGATGGCGGGTCTTTGGTAGACGATATAGAGCCGCCTAAAACCGATTGGGATTTATGCTTTACAAGATATACGATATATTTTTATGCCCCGTATTATATTCCGTACGAAGTAACCGGGGTGCTAAATAATCCTGCTAAAGTACAGGCTTATATGGATTCGACCCTTACCTTTGACAGTATCACCATCGCTAATTTTGAGTTAGGACGCCTGATACCAAACCGCGATGCTATTGGCTACGAGTGGAAAAGATATAGCTCGCTAAACGCAAACGGCAGTTATTCTATGAACCCTCATTACACTTATTACATAAAGGCAGATGAGAATGAATTTTACAAACTACATTTTTACGCCTTTGAAAAAGATGGAGTAAGGGGCTATCCATCGGCAGAGTACTACCGGCTTTAAAATAACATCGTTCTGCACAAGTGCAGAACGATGTACCATTATTAAACGAAAATCTTACCTATTTGCTTTCTAACGCTTCTAGACGCTTAAGCAGGGTATCTATTATTTTTTGTTGCTGTTCATTTTGTGTGCTTAGCTCCTGCACTGCCTTTACTAAAGGCACTGTAAATTCTGCATAGCGCAGGCCATAGAAATCAGTTTCATTTTTAGGCACATCTACACCACTAAAATCAAAACCCAATTCTTTGGCGCTTTTCTCTACCTCCTGGGCAATGAAACCCGTTTGCAGCATTTTTTCCTTTGTAGCTTCTGCATCTTTAGCACGAGCCTGATCCGGGGTGTGCAAATAAGAAGCGATGCTTTGCAGGTCGAGATGATAAGTTACAGGACGCAGTTTAGTAATGAAGGCAAGCCCCGGAACAGA
>DATGXP010000729.1:0-3712 GCA_035298845.1 Chitinophagales bacterium | reverse complement strand
ACAGGCGGCTGCTCAGATGTTACAGCTACCCGCACGGTAACCGTAACTGCTCCGCCAAGCGCAGGTACTCTTAGTGGTACGCAAGCTATATGTACCGGAGGTTCATCT
The DNA here is from genome assembly GCA_035298845.1 of Chitinophagales bacterium. Taxonomy (GTDB): domain Bacteria; phylum Bacteroidota; class Bacteroidia; order Chitinophagales; family LD1; genus Bog-950. The sequence goes on along the minus strand of DATGXP010000729.1, from coordinate 3,604 downwards.
ACATTCAGTTCTACCGTTAGCGGTGGTTCATGGAGCAGCGGTACGCCTTCAGTAGCAACTATTAATGCTTCTACCGGAGTTATCAGCGGATTAACAGCCGGCACTTCAATAATGACCTATACTGTTACCGGTACCGGTGGTTGTGCCGATGCAACTGCTACCCGTACTGTAACTGTAACAACCGCCCCAAGTGTCGGTACGCTAAGCGGCACACAGGGTATATGTGTAGGTGGCAATACTACTTTCTCCTCTACTGTTTCTGGCGGTTCATGGAGCAGCGGCACGCCGGCAGTAGCAACTATCAATGCTTCTACGGGCGCAGTAAGCGGCTTGACAGCCGGCACTTCTATAATGACCTACACGGTTACCGGTACAGGTGGTTGCTCTAATGCCACTGCTACCCGTACAGTTACAGTTACGGCAGCACCTAGTACAGGCACGCTTAGTGGTACACAGGCTATTTGTGTAGGAAGTGGTACTTCGTTTACTTCTACTGTATCTGGTGGTACATGGAGCAGCGGTACTCCATCGGTAGCCACTGTTAATGCCTCTTCAGGCGCTATTACAGGGTTAACCGCGGGTACATCAATTATTACATATACAGTAACCGGTAGCGGTGGATGCGCCGATGCTACTGCTACCCGTACTGTTACGGTTACTGCAGCGCCAAGCGCGGGCACCCTTAGTGGCACCCAGGCTATCTGCACAGGCGGTAGCACTACATTCTCATCCTCTGTTTCAGGAGGAGTATGGAGTAGCGCAAACGGTGTTATTGCCAGCGTAAATTCAACTACAGGTGTTATCAGTGGCTTGTCTGCTGGTACTACTACTATTACATATACTGTTTCCGGTAGCGGTGGCTGCGCTGACGCTACGGCCACCCGAACAGTTACTGTTACAGCAGCGCCTAGCGCAGGAACTCTCAGTGGTTCTCAGGCTATTTGCGTGGGTGGCAGTACTACGTTCTCTTCAACAGTTGCTGGTGGAGCGTGGAGCAGCGGCACTCCATCTGTTGCTACTATCAATGCATCTACAGGTGCTATCAGCGGTTTAGCAGCTGGCTCCTCGGTTATGACTTACACAGTAACAGGAACCGGTGGTTGTAGCAATGTTACTGCTACCCGCACCGTTACAGTTACAGCAGCACCAAGCGCAGGTACCCTCAGTGGTTTACAAACAATTTGCGCCGGTTCTGGTACTACTTTTTCATCTACAATTTCGGGAGGCACCTGGAGTAGCAGCAACACAGCTGTAGCCACGGTTAATAGCTCAACTGGCGATATCTCCGGACTTACAGCAGGCTCGTCTACTATCACTTACACCGTAGCAGGCACTGGTGGTTGTTCAAACGCAACTGCAACCCGTACCGTAACGGTGCAGGCTGTTTCTGCCGTTCCTGTCATTACAGGTACTTACTGCTCTGGTGGGTCTACAATCAGCGGTTCTGGAATTAACGGATCCGTAATTTATGTTACCAGCGGTAGTGCATCTTCTATAGGTACAGTAACTGTAGCCGGAGGAACATGGACTGCTACAATGTCTGCAGCCTTAGTTGCGGGCGATGTTATTACGGCTTACCAAACAGAAAGTGGTAAATGTATTAGCGCTGCTTCGGCAACTGCTACGGTAGGTACCACACCGGCTGCACCTACATTGGGCACTATTACACAACCAAACTGCACCGTATCTACCGGTAGCGTAGCGCTTACAGGATTACCTTCATCCGGTTCGTGGACAGTTACGGGCACACCATCGGGTTCTGCAGTCTCTTCTGGTACCTCTACAACTATTTCATCTTTACCCGCTAATACTACATATACATTTACTGTAACTGCGGCCGGATGTACTTCCCCGGCATCTGCCAACGCCGTTATAAATCCTGTGCCTGCTGCGCCAGCCACACCGGTTGCTTCTGTTACTGCGCAGCCTACGTGTTCCGTACCTTCCGGTACTATAGTGGTTAGTTCGCCTACCGGCGTTCAATACGAATACCAGTTGGATGCAGGAAGTTTCCAGTCGAGTGCAACTTTTACAGGTGTAGCTTCAGGCAGCCATACCATTAAAGCCAGGCTTGCTGCTTCCACTGATTGCGTATCGCCGCCTAGCGGAACCATTACTGTTAATGCAACGCCTACAGCGCTTGTTACCAATCCGGTTACAATTTGCCAGGGCGGCTCAGGCAATCTGACTGTGGACCCAGGTAGCGTTTGTGTTCAGAATTTTGTGATTCCTTCTATACCCGGTCCAAATCTTATTTACGGTGGATGGTTATCGGGAGGCGCTACGGCTAATACACCTTCTGGTGCTGTAAACTCTACGGTATGCAGCTTCACTGGCCCATCCCGCACATATTCAGTTATTCAGTTCCAGGTTTCGGCTACTGGCAATTACATATTTGAGATGAATACCAACTCTACTTATAACGGAGCAGGCTATATAGTTACCGGTAACTTTACTCCGGGCAGTTGTAGCGGTGGTTCTCTTATAAGGGTAGATAATGCCAGCGGTACTGGCGGCGAGCCTAAACTGGGCAGCGTGGGTTCTCCAATGACCCTTTATGCCGGCCTTACTTATTCATTGGTATCTACTACAGATGGCGCTGCCGATGTAGTAGGCAACGACTACACATGGACAGTTACCCCACCGGCAGGAGAAAATATACTATTAAACCAACCAGGTACTGTTGAGTGGTATACTGCTTCTTCAGGTGGTTCGCCAATTGGTTCAGGCGCCACTTTCAATCCGGTAGGTGTAGCAGGTTCTGGCCTTGCTAATACCAATAGCCAGGGTACATATACTTTCTGGGCAGCATGTTCAAGCAGCCCAAGCTGCCGCACACAGGCCGACTTTATTATTTCAAGCAACGTTACTATTCATACCGTAACACCAGGTGGTTCATCTTGCTATAACGCTTCTACCCCGGTTTCTGTAGGTTTAAGTAACTCAACTGCAGGTTTGCCTTATCAGTTAATGCGCGATGGCGTTGCAGTTGGTTCTTCTGTTACAAGTTCTGGTGGTGCTATTACAATTGGCAACACAATAGGTGCAGGTATATATACTGTAAACGTAACCAGCGGTAGCTGTAGCGTTCCTATGAGTGGGTTTGTTGAAATTAAACCTGTTCCTGCAGCAAACGCAGGTTCCGATGCTACAATTAATTGTGGTAGCAATGTTGTATTAACAGCTACATCTAATAGCACAACCATTTCTACCGAAACCTTCGGAACAGGTATTAATACTGAAATAACTGATGTAACGTCGGGCTGGAGGATTAAATACCTGTATGGTTCACATCCAAACAACCGCAGCGAATGGTGGATTACCTACAACGGTGCCAATCCTTATTCTTCTAATATGGAGAATGCTGTTAACAATATCACATCGGGCTCTGGTCTAACCATGCTTGACCATAGAATATACCAGACAATTGTACCGGGTGACTATGCCTGGGATGCCGGTACATTGGACGAGATAGCCTACAACACTTCCCCTGTAGATGCACAGCTATATACCTCGGTTAATGTAAGCTTCAACTACCAGGTAGGTGGTACTTACAGCGGCAGCAACGTATATGACTACCTGCAGGTAATGTATTCACTGGATA
>DATGXP010000728.1:0-3393 GCA_035298845.1 Chitinophagales bacterium | reverse complement strand
TTACTTTCCACATCAATTCGTGCAAGCTCTTTGTTCCAGGCTTCTTTAGCGGCGGCCAGTGTTTTATTAAAATCGAAGCCCGGTTGCTCGGCCAGCAGGTTTTCGCGTGCGCCTTCTACGCTTACAGCGCTTATGCCCACTTTGGCGTATATCACTTCGCCTTCAGTAGTTTCAAAAGTAGCGAAGGCTTTCAGCAGGCTGCCGGTATCGTGTTTGGCTCCTTCGCGCGGTGCATCGGCTTTGGCAATACCCGATTTGGCAAAGGGCTTAGAGAACTGGATGACAAAATAAAGTATCTGGTTATTAGCCCACTCCTTACTGATGCGCGTACCCGATATTTCGTTGTTGCCGGTTATGTTTATCTCGCCCGATTTTACAAAGTCGCGGTGGGTAAGGTCAAGTATAATATTAGATGAACCGGCTTTGCTAAACGTGTATTTGTGCAGGCCGGTACGCGTGGTAGCGGTTAATTCAACTTTTACTTTTGGTTTATCTAAAAACACGGTGTAGTAGCCCGCGCTTGCTTTTTCGCTTTCTTTTTTAAAGGTGCTCGAATATTTTTTGTTGTTAACCTGCACCTTGCCGGTAGTGGGCATCAATAATATATCGCCATAATCGGAACAACCGGTGCCGCTAAGGTGCGTGTGCGAAAAACCATAGATAAGGTTATCGGAGTAATGGTAGCCCGAGCAGCCGTCCCAACCCCTCAGCCGTGTATCGGGGCTTAGCTGTACCATGCCAAAGGGCAGAGTAGGGCCGGGAAAGGTGTGGCCATGCCCACCGGTGCCTATAAACGGGTCTACATATTGTGCGTAATCGCGCTGTGCAGAAAGCTGAAACGATAGCATAAGAAGGAGTAGTAGTAATCTCATGGCGTGGGTATTTGTTACGAATTACATCAATTTTCTTTATTCATCTGCATTTAAATAGTGTTATTCGTGGCAGATATATGCACCAGGTAGCTACCGCCCTAATTTTCGACCGCAACAACAAACTGCTTATTTATTTAAGGGATGAAAAACCCGAAATTCCTTTTCCGGGTTATTGGGATTTGTTTGGCGGCAGGGTAGAAGAAGGTGAAACGCCTGAAGTAGCTTTGATGCGCGAGTTGAAAGAAGAGTTGGATATTGATGTAAATACTTATACTCTTTACAAAACCTTTTACAGCCCTGGCGAAGCACGGCCCAATACCAAGTATGTGTACCTGGTAAGGGTGCCGGAAGCCGCCGAAGAGCTAACCTTGTACGAAGGACAGTATTTAAAGGGAATTGACCTGCAGGAAAGGGCAAACTACCGCTTTGCAAACATGCTGTTGGCTATTTTAGATGATTATGCTGCGTTTGTAAGTGTAAATGGTTGATTTGCAGCCTTTTGTAGGGATGTAAACCAGCGTTAAAATTCCCTTGTATCTATCCCGTATTCTTCTATTTTTGCCGCGCAAAATTAAAAAGCCCGTGCAGGCGCAAGCCGGCATTAACCGATAATTAGAATATGGCCAACCTAAAAGAAGTTAGAATACGTATAGCCAGTGTAAACACTACACAGCAAATTACCAAAGCGATGAAACTGGTTGCAGCTTCTAAACTGAAGCGCGCACAGGACCGCATTTTGCAAATGCGCCCATACTCTGAAAAGCTGAACGAGATACTAAGCAATATAATGAGTGGTATGGAGGGTGGAAGCTCACTATCGTTTAACAAAAAGCGCGAGCCTAAGAATGTACTGGTAGTACTGGTAACATCGGATAAGGGTTTGGCCGGGGGCTTTAACTCTAACCTGATAAAGACTGCCCGCCGTGTAATTAATGAAACCTATGCCGAGCAGAAAAAGAAAGGTGGCGTTACACTTCTATCGGTAGGTAAAAAAGGCCTTGATTTCTTTAAGAAGGATAAGGAACTTACTTTTATAAACGACCACGTAAGCCTGATACAGGGCCTTAACTTCGAAAGCTCTAAAGCTGTTTCTGAGTTTTTAATGCAGGCATTTGCCGAAGAGAAATATGATGTAATTGAGCTGGTATATGCCAAGTTTGTAAACGCCGCTACGCAGCGTTTTATGATTGAGCGTTTCCTTCCTGTAGAGCCATCGGCTGATAGCAAGGTAAGTAAAACCAAGGCCGATTACATATTTGAGCCAGAGAAAGAAAAGCTGTTGGAAGAACTGGTGCCAAAAATTTTGAATACCCAGCTTTTCAAAGCTATGCTGGATACCAATGCATCGGAGCACGGCGCGCGTATGGTGGCTATGGATGCCGCTACCAACAATGCCAACGAGCTTATGCGCAGCCTTAAGATACAATACAACCGCGAGCGCCAGGCCGCTATTACCAAAGAAATATTGGAAATAGTAGGTGGTGCAGCCGCCCTTGAAGAAAAAGGATAGTTAAGTTTATACCCTAATGGAAAACCTTCATCAACATATAGAGGCCTTAGTGTTTAGCAGCGAAACCGCTGTTACCAAAGAGGATATAATAAGTGTGTTGAGCAAGGCTTTTCCGGGCACTGTGCTGGATGCACAGATTGTAGAGTCGGTATTGAACGACCTGCAGGAAAAATTCAGAAGTGATATTTATGCCTTTGAACTGCGTGTAATAGGCGGAGGCTACCAGTTTTTTACCAAGGCTGAATATTACAACACGGTAGCTACATTTATTGGCCAGAAGGAGAAGAAGCGCTTGTCTACTGCTGCCCTCGAAACGCTTTCTATTATTGCTTACCGCGGCCCTATTACCAAGGTAGAGTGCGAAAAGATACGTGGTGTAGATTGCAACTACTCGGTAGAAAAGCTATTGGAAAAAGAGTTGATTGAAATTTGCGGACGGCTGGAGAATGCACCCGGCAAACCCATATTATATAGAGTAACCCAAACTTTCCTCGATTACTTCGGTATTAACTCTACCGAAGAGTTGCCTAAGCTTAAAGATGTATTGCCGCAGCCTGATGGCAATACGGTGGGCGAAGTGCCCGAAGTAATATCTGACGCGCCACCTGTGGCAGAGTTGTTTGATGAGAACAATGCCCCTGAAACTACGCAGGAGGATACCACTGCCGAAGACAATAAGGCAGAGTAATATTTTCTGTGGCTGTTGCCTGCATAATTCATATATTTTTATTTTAGTATTGAACCTAACCCACATTGGTATGAAATGCTTTGCCCTGTTGCTGCTGCTATTTATAATAAGCCTGAGCTGCTTTGCTCAGGAGGTAGAAAAGAAAAAAATGCCGGTATGGAAAAAGCAGGTGCTTATTGGCTCGGCTATAACCGTAGGCGGAGCGGGCGCTCTTACGGCAAGTGTGTTTTCTTTTCAGGCGGCTTTTAAACTATTAGATGAGGATGAAACAGTACCGGGCATAGGGGCGCTGGTGGGTAGTTGTGTACTGGCAGGGGCCGGGG
>DATGXP010000727.1:0-8541 GCA_035298845.1 Chitinophagales bacterium | reverse complement strand
CGCCACATGGTAGCCAACGATGTCAACCCGCTCAGCCTCATCTTCACCCGTCCGCGCATAGCCCCGCCCACTTTGCAGCAGGTTAAAGAACGACTGCAGGATATTCCTTATATCCCCAGGCAAAACGCCGATATAGACCTCTCTATGTTTTTCGAGAAGAACACCCTCTCCGAAATTGTATCGCTGCGCAACTACCTGATGGAGCGCTTGCACACCGGCCGCGAAGACAACACCGACCGCTGGATACGCATGGTAGCCACCAACCGCCTTACCGGCCACAGCAAGGGTTTCTTTTCGGTGTACTCGCTGCCGCCCAACCAGGCCATGTCGCAGGAGCGGCAGATAAAAGTAAACAAGGCCCGCGGGCAAAAGCCCGACTACCGCGATACTAAAAAGCTAATGTTTACAAAATCGCGCATACTGCTGCGCGATACCCTGCCCGGCACCGGCGCCGGCATTCGGGACAAATACCTTAACTGCGATGCAGGGGCTACGCGCGCTATCAAAAGTGGCTCGGTAAGCCTAACGGTTACCTCGCCCCCGTTTTTAGATATAGTGCAATACGCCATAGATAATTGGATGCGCTGCTGGTTCAACGATATAGATATGGCTCCCATAGAGCGCAACATAACCATGAGCCGCACAGTAGAAGATTGGGCCGAAAAGATGCGCGGCGTGTTCAAACAGCTATACCGCGTTACCAAACCGGGCGGCGTGGTAGCGTTTGAGGTAGGAGAGGTGCGCCACGGCAAAATAAAGCTCGATGAAACCGTAGTGCCCCTTGGCATCAGTGCCGGTTTCGATTGCGAGGCCATCCTCATCCACCAGCAGGAGTTTGCCAAAACCGCCAACATCTGGGGCATAGACAACAACAGCCGCGGCACAAACACTAATAGGATTGTGATATTTAGAAAGTAGCTTAGTATCCTGCTGTGTGGCGTCATTGCGAGAAGTCCCGATGCTTTGATCGGGATGACGAAGCAATCCCCCAACTACGGGTGAGTACGTAAAGCTAAAAGAGGCCTTTAATAGTCGGGAGCTTGCTTCGTCGGTCAGAGCACCTCCTCGCAATGACGTCGTTCTTTGTTTTGGGTTAGAACGTAACAGCCATAGCCTGTATCTTCACTTAACCACCTTCACTTTTATACCTATCTTAGACCAAACAAAAACCATGGGCTGGCACACACAAGGCTATCTTGAATCGCCAACAAGCAGCGCACCGCTATGGATTGTAGACTGCGGCAATGGTGAATACCAGTCCGCTATACAAGCCTATAGCGGCAGCAACCCGCAGCCCATACCCGCCGGTTGTAACCTGCGCATATACTACGGCACCACGGGGCTGGAATACTTCCGCGGTTTCGCGCAGTTTAACGCTGTAGAAGAACTAAAGCAGGTACTGCAACTGTTTAACGGCTACCCGGTATACCAAACCAAGTGGCACGGCCTGCATACCTTTAATACTAGTAAGCTCGATTATTACCACCTACACGGACTTCTCTTTTTTGTAGAGCGCCGCACCTGGCCCGCCGGCGAATGGAAAGAATTTGTAGAAGACCTCTACTGGCGGGCCAACCAGCTACTGGGCACCAACTTATCGTACGAGGCTACACCATTTAATAAATAGAAACTTAAGCGCATCCTTTCAGGATTGTTGCATTTATCCTGTTCATCCTCTTATCCTGCAAATCCCGATTCAGACAACGGCTGTCCGGCTGCTAAAATTCCCCGCCTATTTTAGGCGGGGTGCCCAACGGGCGGGGCGGTAATCAAACAACCTGTATTTATTCCGCTTATCAAAATTGCCGTTGGTTTCAACGGTAATTTGACACGTGTTAGACCACATTGATTTATTCCCACCCTTCCCATTTCTTATACATTATCCAACATCCCCATAAATGAATACTACAAATAATAGTTAGCAGCATTAAACCAGCGTGGTTATGTAGCCAGCCTTCAAATGTATCAATAAGCGATGTTAGAAAATAACAAACCTCAATAGCTGATGCAATTCCAGTAATAATAAAAAATACTATGATTGCTTTTCTCATTATTTCTTGACATTCTTTGTCTTTGGATTAAGATTGCCCGATTAAATTTTGGGGCTTATAAAATCCAATTTCAATTAGCTTATCTTTTATTGAGTTGCAATAAGGATGCTCCAATCTACCATTAGCGGCATTGCCAATACCACCGTCCTTTTTATCCTTTTCGTGCCCTATCTGAATTGAGTTAATATGAAGGAACCCATTGCAGATATTACATCTCCTAACATACAAATCAACATCCCTTAAAAATACTTCTGATTTAGATTCAGTTGAGAAGTCCTTTTTGAATTTAGGATTTAATGGCTTTACGTTTGGCTTGAAGAAATTATAGTCTTCATGCGAATCAAGTTCGGATATAATCTGCTCTTCCGTTTTATTATCCAAAAAAAGCTGAATGATAAAATCAAATGCCTTTGTCAAACTAACATAACCCTTTGCTCCGCTTCCCCATGTATTTGTAGCTTGGTGAACTAAAATTTTATGTTTCCACAAAAACTCCTCAAATTTTTTTCTTACGGTGGTGAATTTTACAAGTTGGTTTCTGTTGTCATAATCTTTAATAAGGTTCATGATAGCCATGAAAGCAGTTATCTGATACCTCCCTTGATGGCTATAAAAATAAACTGCGGGATGAAGGCCCAATGAAGATGATTGAACCCCGACTATATTGGAAAGCATCTTCTTGGTATTGGCAAGATAGTGAATTGTCTCTACCCCATCGGTGGCTTCATCCGGTACTGAAAATTCGGGAAAATCCTCTTTTTTCTTTAGCTTACTTGGGTCAACAATCTTTATATTGTTGCTAAAGTTAACAACGTTTAATATTAGCTCTTGGGTTGTATCCGAATAGCTTTTACCGGCAAGTGGTATGTCGTATGTTTTTACGGGGGTAACCAACTCTGGCTTAAACAACCATTCGTGAATTTGATATGCAATATCCTCTATCTTTTGCTGATTATCATCTGAAAATTTATTCCAATATTTGTGCCCACGACCAGCCCTAATAATAGCTCTTGCGCCTATTGCCATTGGCTTATTCCTAACTCTCAACAGCCTTTTCTCTGTTGCATCTAATGGGGACGCGGCTTCATTTATTTTAAAGAACGATTCTTCCGCTTGTGAGGCATCGCCAGGAACCCATTGCAGGTCAATGGCCTTCCCATTTATTCTTTGAGCAATTTTAACCCATTCCTCCGGTGCCTTATTTTGATTTGCGCCAGCATGAACTATATCGCTATATCTGCCTATATTTTCCTCTATTAATTTTTTTACTTGCTTGGCCTTTTCAATCTGCCCACGCTCCATATTGTCTCCAAAGAATGCGCGGGAAGCAGCTCCATATCCATAATCATCATTTACCCATGCCATTAATGCGCTCAATCTATGTGCACCATCAATAACAAAGACGTTTCCCTCTCCCTTCCATAAAATTATAGCTGGAATTAAATCTCCATCGGTAAAGCTTTTTATCAGTCCATACACTTTCTCTGGCGACCACTCCCATGTGCTTCTTTGGAATTGTGGCTTTCTTAGACTCTCAACCCATAACTGGCCCTTTTGCAAAAACGAAATATTTATATCCCTTGATTGCGCGGGGAGGTTTTTAATTTCCTTAATCTCCAAGTCTTCTCTTGGAATTAGTGCGTCTAAATTTACTTGTGACATGTAGGGTAATTTTGCCCTAATATCTCTTTTTTCTTGTAATTGTGTATTTTTCATTGCTGTTGGCTTTAACGGCAACTATTTTCAGTGTTGTCTAACACGTATAGCTACCGTTTTAACCAACGGTCAAAAGCATTTAATCAAACAACGTCTTCCCGCCCTCATTTACTTTCACCGGGTCAAATTTTACAGTGGGCTCCTCTTTAGGTACTGTATCTTCTGGTGCACTATCTGTGGGGGGCACCTGCTCTGCCGCATTCAATTCGGGCTGCACTTCCTCTGTCGTTTCTATCGCGGTTTGCTCTTGTGTGTCTTCTATTACTATCGCTTCCGTTTCTATTACCTCTTCAACTGGTTCGTTCCTTTCCTTTATCATTTCTACAATATAAGCCTGTTGTTCGGGGCTTAATTCCTCAAGCATTTGTAGCGTAATTACATGGTTATTCAAATGCACCTGCGCGGGTTTTGCATTGCTCTTTTTCAATTTCTCCATGGTATCCAGGCATACTTTGGCCGCTCTTACATTGTTATCGCGCAGGGCTATACCGGCCAGGTTGCCTACCAGGTCGGTGGTTAACATATCAAACTTGTCAAGTAGTTCGGTGGGTTCGTTTTTTACATGGGCCAAATGACGGCGCACGGTTTTTCTATCAAGCTTTAGCGCATTGGCTATTGTTTGTATTCCGGGTATGCTTCCGTTACTCGTTACATACTTCCGTATATAAGCTTGTATGTTTTTCTGGTTAAAGTCATACGTTGTTTCATTTTGGTTGTTTTCATCCAGTGCAGCATATAACCTTTGCAGGTATAGCTGGTTGGTAAACCATATATCCAGCCATTGTGTTATTATTCTCTTTAATAAGGTTTTTTCAGGTTTAGTCAGCTTGCTCATGTATTTGTGCGCGTCTTTGCCCAGCAAAATACCTATAAAGCGGGCGCGCTTTTCTGCGTTAGTTACCTGTTGTTCTACTAATTCGCAAATGGTTGGTGTTTGCATAAGGGTATTTATTTAATGGTTATAGATGTAAGTAGTCTGTTGCGGGGAGAGCTATTGTCTTGCCTTATGCCCTGTATTGTAGCTTGTAGGCACTAAAGCCTTAACGGGCTATGCCCTTTTGTATTCCCGGACTTTAGTCCGCATATAAACAGAGCAGCATTCCGCTTATCAATGTGCCGCTGGTTGAAACCAACGGTCCACGGTTGTTATGTGGCTATAAGCAGTAGGTGCTAACCGGGCTGGTTGTTTGTTTTCACAATGCAAAAGTAAGCACGTTCCTACCTCATTTGCAAAAAATCGAATCATTTAATTTAGAATAATTTTAATATATTACGCTGTGCGGTAATCTCATTACCACACAGCGTAATCTCCTTACCGCTATTCAATGTGATGAAGGGACACCTTAGAAGTTCACCCCCTGGACACCCTCTCTCTGCAATGCACTTGTTTTCAAATAATTGCAACGGGCGGGTATGGACACTTTTTCAAAATGGCCCGGGTGTCCCCCTTTAACACGCCCCCCTACCGCGCACCGGAAAATTATTTTATACTTGTAATCTAATTACCACTCACTATGAAACTTAGCTTTACTGTTGTATTTGCGTTTGTGTTAAGCATTCTCTTCTTTACTGCCGATGCCCAGCAGGTGGTGTACACCCGCTACCAAAAGCACGAGGTGCAGGCCGGCGAAACGGCTGCCCAGATTGCCAAAAAGTATAACCTGGCCCTAACCGACTTCTGCCTGCTGAACGACTACCCCGAGAACATACGCCTGAAAGAGGGCACCATAGTGCTGATACGTGCACTGGCCCCCGGCGAAATGGAAGTAGAAGAGAACCTGCCTGCCAAAAAGGAGCGCAAGATAGTACGCACCGAGGATGCCATTACCTACGAAGAGCCGGTAGAGAAGAAGACAGAAACCAAGACCACCACTACTACCACCACCCGCGAAAAGACAGTGGTAAAAGAGGAGTCGGCACCGGCAGAGAAGCCTGTAAGAAGCGAGCCTGCCAAAACCACTACTGTGGTTAAGAGCGAGCCGGTAAAGACCACTACTACAACTACCACTACTGTAAAAAGCCAGCCTGCTGTAGTAGAGGAGAAACCGGGTATAACACCTGCCAGCACCAAGGCTGTAGAGGTAGGCCCGGGCGGTACCAAATACAACGTAACCCAAAGCGATTACCACGTGGTAGCCAAAGGCCAGACCTTCTATCGCATAGCCCTTATTTACGGCCTTACCGTGCAGGAACTGCAGGAGCTTAACGGCCTGAGCAACACTACCATAGAGATAGGGCAGAAGCTGAAAGTGAGGAAGTAGACCCCTCTAAATCTCCCCTCAAGGGGAGACTTTAACAGCCAATACAAGCTCATACTAAGTCGCTCTCCTTTAGGAGAAAGGCTTTAACAGTCAATACAGTAGACTGTTGAAGTAAATCATAATTTTACACCATGGCCGAGAATCATTTAAAGTGGTATACCAAAACCCTTAGCCAGTACCTGACTAAAGAAGAAATACAGCAGGTAATGCAAAAGAGCGACTGGAAGGCCGCATTTGAGGTGTTTCATACCTGGGCGTGGATAGCCTTTGCGTTTGCGCTGTCGGGCTTTTTCCCTAACCCTTTTACTATCATTATATCGCTGTTTATACTGGGTGGCAAGCAGCTGGCCTGCGCCATTATACTGCACGATTGCTCGCACGACTCTATGTTTACCAGCCGCAAGGTTAACCGCTTTGTGGGCAACTGGTTTGGCGCTTACCCCATTATGCACGATGTAGATAAATACCGCCCCTACCACATACAGCACCACATACACACCGGGCTGGATGAAGACCCCGATAGTCCGCTGACTACCGGCTACCCTACTACGGGTATGAGCATGTTGCGCAAGTTCCTCCGCGACTTCTTTGGCCCCACGGGTATAAAAAGCAATGTGGCCGTGCTGCTGATGCAGCTGGGTGTGCTGAAGTATTCGCTTAACGGCAAGGCCGAGCGCGCATCGCTAAAAGATAAAAGCCTGGGGCAGATACTATTGGCAGCGCTTAAGAATATAGCGGGGCCTGTGGCGGCTAACCTTATTCTGTTCCTTATACTATTTGCCTGCGGGCAGCCGTGGCTTTATTTGCTGTGGCCTGCAGCTATGTTTACCACCAATAACTTTAGCCTGCGCGTGCGCAGCATGGCCGAGCACAGCATGGTAGACGACCGCAGCAACCCGCATAAAAACACCCGTACTACCTACGCTAATTTTATAGAGCGGATACTGTTTGCCCCGCACAACGTGAACTACCACGCCGAGCACCACCTGTGCATGGGCGCACCATCGTATAACCTGCCGTATATGCACCGGCTATTGCTGCAGCGCGGCTTTTATAAAGAGGGCACTATGGAGAAGAACTATCTGGAGATTGTGAAGCGCGCTATTATAGGTACTGAGCCAAGGGTGGAGATGTAGGGGGCTATTTATAAGGGTTTCTACAATGGCGTAATAGCTGATTTTGTGTTTCTTTATAGCATATTTGCCCCATGCCCGAATTCAGATGGAACCCGCTATTAGATACCTGGACGATGGTGGCTACCAACCGCCAGCACCGTCCGCATTTGCCTAAAGATTACTGCCCTTTTTGTCCCACCGATAATAAGGCCCTGCCGAAGTATGATGTGCTGGCGTATGAGAATGATTTTCCGGTAATGTCATTAGCAGGAACCAAGAGCCACGAACCTGGAGCCAAGACAATACAGAAGAATACAATTTTTAATAGGGGAGAAGCGGTGGGCAAATGCGAGGTGATACTTTACTCGCCGGAGCATGATAAGCAACTGCACCAGCTAAGCGATGCGCATGTGTTGAAGATAGTTGAGCTATGGAGTGAGCGGTTTAAAGCACTGGCTAAAGATACAAGGGTTAAATACATTTTTGAGTTTGAGAACAGGGGAGAAGAAGTGGGTGTAACTATACACCACCCACACGGGCAGTTGTATGCGTACTCGTTTATACCGGTCAAAATACGGGAGGAGCTGGCTAACTGTAAGAAGTACTTTCAGAAGCATAAGCGCAACCTGTTTGCTGACCTGAACCAGGCCGAGAAGAAACATAAGAAGCGCATAGTGCTGGAGAACAAAAGCTTTGTAGCCTACATACCGTACTTTACCGATTACCCTTTTGGCGTGTTTGTGGTAAATAAAAAGCTAAAGGGCAACATCACGCAGTTTACACCGGCCGAAAAGAAAGACCTGGCTGATATGCTGAAGAAGCTGAACAAGGGTTTTGATAAGATTTATGACCGGCAGTTTCCATATATGATGTGCCTGCACCAGACACCGGTAAACGAAAAGAAGTATGCCGATGCCGAAAGCTATTATGCTTTCCATATAGAGTTTTACCCGCCGCTAAGGGCTGCCGATAAAATTAAGTGGTATGCCGGCAGCGAGATGGGTGCCGGCGCGGCCGCCAACCCGCTGGATGTAGATGATTGTGCAGCTATACTTAGAGATAAAATAAACCAATGACGAAAACTTACTTTGCTCCCGGTCGCGTTAACCTGATAGGCGAGCACCTGGATTATAACGGCGGCCTGGTATTGCCTGCTGCTATCACACTGGGTGTTACTGCGCGGCTAACACCCCGCAGCGATAACAAGTTAGTGCTGCGCTCTACAAGCCACGGTTACAGCAAAGAGATTTTTATAGAGGATGAAATAGTGTTTGATGCGGCCAACGATTGGACAAATTACCCTTTGGGTGTAATTGCCCAGCTAAAAAAAGAGGGTTACACTATACCCGCGTGTGAAATAGAGTATGAAAGCACTTTGCCGCAGGGTTCGGGGCTTTC